>JAEMPT010000050.1 GCA_022759165.1 Thermoprotei archaeon | reverse complement strand
TGTCAAGGTGTCTGTTCCAAATGGTACAGTAGTATTCGAAGCTGTCTCGGTCTTTGTAGTCGGAGTCTCGATTACGCTCAGAGTGTAAAGCCCCGCTGTCATATTCGTCATGAAGACCTGGCCGAGGTTCAAGAAAGTCCAGTGCCCAACGCCATCGGTAGTGACTGGAGTGCTAAGAGTCGTGAAGTCGAAGTAGTAGTACACATTTGTGAAGTTCGTATTGGTGAAGTTGACTCCCGCTATAGCTACGTTTGGATCGAAGCTGTAGCCTGTAAGGTTTATATTTACTAGGTCTGAATCAATCCCGTTCCCATTGTCTGGGCTTATCAGCAATACAGGCAATATCTTCAGAGTTCCTGGCTTAGCATTTGAAGAATAGGTCAATCCAGAAGTGCTGCCGAATGTTACGCTGTATGTACCCCTTGGCAATCCATATTGACTGGAGAAGCCAGTGGAGCTGCCCGATAACGTAAGCGTTGCGCTGCCTGTTCCGTCAGAAGCTATTGTTATCGGTGTTGATAGCATGTAAGTATCTGTTATCGGACCTGTAAATACGAAGGAGCTGATAGTAGCTCCTGGATCTGCGCCGTATACATAGACCGTGGCTGTCTTAGGGTTTCCTTGGTTGTCAACAACGAAAGTTTGGATAGGAGATATCTCTATCTTGGGGTATATCTTCAAGGTTTTGCTATCCGTCGTAAATGGTCCCGATAGCAGTATGTATACTGTTGGAGAAGATGTTAGGTTCGGCAGACTTTTCGGCAAAGTTAGAGTTATAGTATAAGCTCCAATGCTTGGAGCGTTGAACGTCTGAGTAGCCCATACAGTGCTTCCTGCTGAATCAGCAGCTAGCTCTACTGTATAGCCTCCTGCTAGGTTTACTTGTATATTGACAGTTATTGGCTCTCCTGGGTATGCGCTCCCATCTGAAGCGGTTCCAGAGGCGCTTATTATCTGTGCAGCGCCTGACTGTGCAGTTGTTGCTACTCCCGTTATCAATATGACCGATAGTAGTGCAAGTAGTATCATTCCAATCTTATTCGTATATTTCATGGCACGGATTTACCTCCGTCGATTTCAAATAATAGCGAAATAGAGTATTTAAGAAGTGTGTGTTTTTTTGTATACAAAAAAAGTGTTTATATTAGAAGGTTATCTATCCCAAATAGATAGATACTACTCCCACCACCAGTACCATTGGCTTCCGCTCTGTATCCAATCCTCGAAGACGTACCAAGCATCCCAGAAATAGTAAGTTCCACCGTAGCGGTAATACACTGGAAGCCCGGAGGATGTCGGCATGGAGAATCCAACTAGCATCGATATGTCGCTCCTATATGGATAAATGTAATTCTCGAAAGTCAGCGTGAAGTTTAGAGTGGTCCCTGCAGGTATGGTGCCATAATAGTAGTTTGGATTGACGCTCGCATCGAAGTCAGTATACACGAAGTATGGGGAGTATGGATAGCCGGCCCATGCAGAATATTCTACCGCCTCGTATGGAAGCTTTATCGAATACGTCGCAGTTCCGTTTTGCCCTAGTACCTTGTTGGGGAATCCCGAAATCGCCAGAGGAGTTACCGATACCGTGAACCTCTCGGCGTTAGTAGACCCGTCGAAGAGGCCGGTCCTGACTATCAGCGTATATATCCCCGTGTTAGGCTTCGATGTTGGATACTCGGAATATCTATACCTGGTGCTTGGGAACGTCACGGCAGATAGGTTCTTACCGCTCATACCGCCCGTAGCAGTCCAGAGGAAGACGCCTCCTCCTAAGTTCTCATGATATGATACTGATTCTCCGTAGAATCCTCCTGCGAATTGACCATCTGGGCCGAGAGCATATGTTATAAGGCTGGTGTTGCTGTAAGTCCAGGTTGCTTTGAACTCGAAAGCAGACAGCGATGGCGACTGGACGTTGACATAGAAGTATCTCCAATCCCCGGCCTCATACCTCCACTCCCAATCGTTGTCTCCCCTTATGTTAGATGGACTGAGCATCGTGTTAGTAATCGTCGCGGGGTTCAAGTAGAGCGTTCCGCTGATCGGCATGTTCGCATATACGGTATAGCTCATCGGGACTATATAGCTCCTAGAGGTTCCGTCGGCAAACGTGGCCCTTATTTTTATGAAGGACTGATAAGTCGTCGGAGCGAGGGAATAGCCGAATACTGCTCCGCTCAGAGTTACGCTCTTTCCGGGAAGGATTGACATAGTAGTAGTAGGGAGAGAAACCGCGGAATCCTTCACGAGCATGTACTGAGATATCGTTAGCGTCGCGGGGAAGTTCGTGAGAGAATCAGTACTGTAGTCCCTGTAAATGAAAACCCTTATCGCCAACTTAGCATTGGGGCCAAATTGAGAGAGGAGCTGCCTAGGATTGCTGATCTCTATAGAATTGTAATTGGAGGTCGCGTAACCGACATTGATGAAGGCCAGCTCATTCCTATCAGGGACTCCGTTCCCGTTCGTATCGTTTATCCAGACATACGCGTAAACATCTATATCAAAGTCTTCGATATAGTCGTTGTTGTTGTCTAATAATCTGAAGGGTGCGTTGACCTCAGCGAGGAGGATGTTTGTTCCCGTGCTTATGTTCAGCGGGGATAATATCACCCATTGGTTCGATATATAACTCGATGACGATAGGTTGAAAAGCAGGTTATACTTCGTTGGAGGAAGCACCGTTTTCATAGTATAAGCTCCATCTACTGTGAATGTTGCTGATGTCGTGGTTGGGTTCTGTATGGTGAATGTGAAGGTCTTGCTACCAACTTGCGGCACATCGGGCACATATATTCCAAAGTAGTTCTGCGCCGAAAACGCTGTTGGGAGGGCTGGGTTAGGAACCTGTAAGGCATCGCCGTACCAACTGAGGAAATATGCAGGGATATAGTCCTGGAAAGACCAGTACCACATGTTGCCCATCTTGGTTGCGCTCAAGGAGTACTCGCTGCTCGACGTAATCAGGAGCTCCTTCGATAAGCCAAGTGCAAATTGAACAGCCCTTGTCACGTTAACTCTACCTGCTCCTTGGTCGTATGGCATATATCCTAGGCTGTCAGCAGTATTCATCATGATCTCCTTAATAACCGAAGGCGGCAGAGAGTTGGCTGTCGTACCAAGCTTCTCCCTCAGCGCCTGTATCAAGAGGGCTGCTGAGCCTGCAGTGAGAGGTGTAGCGTAGCTCGTACCTCCGAATATCTCGTAATAGAGTGGAACCGGGGCAG
Source organism: Thermoprotei archaeon (assembly GCA_022759165.1). Taxonomy (GTDB): domain Archaea; phylum Thermoproteota; class Thermoprotei_A; order Sulfolobales; family Fervidicoccaceae; genus ARK-14. The sequence continues at coordinate 3,435 of JAEMPT010000050.1, read as the reverse complement.
CAGTTATCCCCCAGGCTCCCACATTGACGATGTCAGGCTTAACGTATCCCATTGGAACTGGTCCTCTCGCGGACCACATTATTATGTTGTCCTGCGTATATCCGCCGTAATGATAAAGGTCTTGGTAAACCTTCCAGAGAGTTGAAGCTCCAACTGTGAGGGCGCCGACAGCTGAACCCGGCGAAGTTACAGTACCGAATCCAGGACCTCCGTTGCCTGCAGCCTGAACTACCAAGGTTCCAGGATAAGATGGATCGAGAAATCCTGGAGTAGTTATAGCGTTGATAATCATTGACTCAAAGTCATAACCGAAGCCAGAAATGTCATATATGAAATCGCTTATGCCCCAACTGTCGCTTATGACGTCGGCGATCCTTTGGCCCGTGTAGTAGATATACCCGGAGCTGTTCACATTGAAGCCTGCAGCCCAAAGCAGCCCTATCTCAATGTCTCCCATCCATAGAGCCTTCACTCCGATCACATTAGCATCTTTCGCTATGCCATTTACGTACCCGTTTCCCGCTGCAGCAGAGGCACAGGAAGTACCGTGCCCGTAAAAATCATAGAAAAGGCTTATGTAGTTCCCATTGAGGTCCCATCCAGGCAGAACGTAACCGGAGGGGTAGAACCACCGCCATATGTCGTAGAAGAAACCTCCAGCAACGCCCAAGCTAAGGTCTAAGTCGGGGGAATAAAGTATCCTGTTGCCGTCATATGTCGCTACCATGTCTCCGTTGTCTCCGAAGACTCCATCATCATTGGCATCTATGACGAGGAGAGTGTAGTTCCCTGCTGTAACAGGGTCGGCCATAACGAGGCCAACGCTAACTAGACCTGCCACAGTAGATTCATTGGTAACTCCGAACTTGTAAATTCCACTTACCGATGGTACATTGCCAACATAATAAGAAGAGTGGCTGGAGCTAACCTGTTCATAATATGGATCGAGCACCGACATTGTCGTGGACCCTACGTTTATATATCCTGAGCTATTCGCTTGGAATGGACTCGTAAGAATCACCTGGGATTCGTCAGCATCAAGCACCAAAGGTTCTCTTATCGTCGTATAACCTCCATAGGCGTCCATATAGGTTCCTACGTAGTAAGTTAGTTTTCCTTGGAGGTCGGGATGGCCGTAGTCCACACCCGTATCAACTATCGCTATGTTAACCCCGCTACCCGTTATCCCATAGGCAGAACCCACATAGCTTGCCCCGATCAAGTTCCTAACGTTGTTCGTTTCTACTCCGGGAACTTCATTCGATCCGGAAGCAGCGACATCTTCTTCTCCTTTCAAAGTTTTAGGTTCGACCGTAGGGAGAGCTTTCACAGAGATCCCAGATATAACAGAAAGAGGCCTTCCAGCTATCTTCTCAGCTATAGTCTCCGCTGGTCCATATAGGCGAAGAAGGTAACCGCCCTTTTCGAGCTTCTGAGGCTTACCGAATAGAATGGGGACCATCTGACCATGGAAAGAGAACTTCGTGGAGTTAAGCTCGTTTACTAAGGTGTTCAAAACCTGTTGAGATGTCGAAGGAGATAAAGTCAATGATACCATGACAGTATCATTTCCCATCTGCTGAAGAGAGATTAGCTGTTTGGTTACTGAATCAGATGCTTGAACGGTTTGAGCGTTTCCGCTATATGCGATGGCGCTCATAGGCAAAGTCATTATTATTATCAGAACGATCGATAGAACTTTAATAAGTAATTTATTTCTTTCTACCAAAATCATTCTCACCATTTTTAGATTTGTATTTGTACAGATCTTTCCCATTCTCTTATAAAAATCTTATTATAGGGTTCCATTATTTTCATTAGAATTAAATCAAGGCGACCTTTTTTTTATCTCTATCAATAGAAGCTAAGTCTTAGGGCAAAATTTTTACCTGCTAAAATTCTCCTGTACAAAAGCAAAGATTAAGTTCTTTACAAATGAAAGCTTCGCCTTTTAAGGCGGGGATGAATAGAAAGGTTATAAATTTTCTCTATTTTAGTTATTCTCGGTTATGATTGTTTGAGATCTGTGAGCCAATAGCGATGATAGATAGAGTATCCATAATCTTGAGTCTCAATTAGGATAAGAAGTAATGGGCTGGAGACTCAGCCCGGGACTAAACCCTCGGAAAAAGGAATGTAATCCCAAACCTCCCTGCAATAGCAAGAACCCTCGCCTTAAAGGGCTAGGAAGCAGTCAGGCAATTAAATGGTTTTAGAAAAAAGCCTTATAAGGTTGATAGAAAAAACATTGTCCAGAAACTTCTTAGGAGAAGACTATACGCTTACAAGATGCTTAGCAACTGCTGTTCCATTTTTAATTTTCCGCCTCTCGCCTTTTCAAAAACATAAAAGAAGCAATATGAGTTCTCATAATAGCTTGGTAGAAGAAACTTAACAGATAAATAAAGAAAAGATGTTGGTCAATTTGACCTCCTTATCAGGTCATCATGCCACAGCAAAACATTTGCTTCTTTAGAAAAAACTAACGAAAAAACGGTTAGAGGAGTTGTTGGGTGATCATAAGTACGCCAAGGATGAGGAATATTGATCCAATGATTTTTGCGAGCCCTGCCAAATGATAGTAACGTTTTCAACAATTTTCTTACCTTTTACAGCTTACCATAACCTTATCCGTTGAGAGCATCTTAGCCGACTTTGGCTTTTTGTTTTAATTTTTCTTAACCTTTATTGCTTTTTTCTTATACTTCTAATCCCCAAGCTCTTCAGTATCAAGCGGTATCAAGGAGTATCAAGCGGTATCATGATACCGCACGAAAAATTATAATTTTTAGCTTTGGTCTAGTCCTTTGTTATCAAGCGGTATCAGGAAAATGCATATGACAAATGCTGATACCGCTTGATACTGTATCAAGCGGTATCAAGCGGGAGTATCAGGGAGTATCAAGCGGTATCAACCGTTATCAAGCGGTATCAGTATCATGAAAATAGCTTTGTTTTAGCTGACCAGTATCAGTATCACTCTACGATCTCCTAAAAAACTGCATGATCTCATGTAGCGAGATCATCCTGATCAATGAGCTATCTTTTTCACTTTATCCTAAAGGTTATACGTTATGCTTAGAGCATAACCTTGTCCGTCTTAATTAATGCATAAAGTTGTGGACTCTCAACTTCTAACCCCCAATAAGTCCAACCTTTTCTTTTCTCTTCTGGTCTGGCAAAGAGCTCTAGGTATTTCCTGTTCGGATACATCTTCTCAATGATTTCATAGACTTCATTTGGCTTCCTGCTGTGCTCCCTTACTGGAGCGAATATAACGGATGGGGGTCTGTTCTCTTCTAGAGGCGCAAGCATTTTGCCTTTAATACCAAGAAGCAGAAGCTCATGCTGTGCTCTAAAGTAGAACCCAGTGCCTATCTTGTCTTTTACCCAGACCATGTTCGTCTTATACTTGAATCCCCAGCATTCCATAAC
>JAEMPT010000097.1 GCA_022759165.1 Thermoprotei archaeon | reverse complement strand
TATAAAAAAAATTTATATTGGAAATTATATAACATTATAGAAAAGGGTGGGAAATTGTCAAAGGAGGAGATCCCAAAGGAGAAGCTCCTTTGGATGTATGAGACGATGGTGAGGATAAGGAAAAGTGAGGAGGAGGCATCCAAGCATTTCGCCCAGGGAAAAATTCCTGGGTTCGTCCATCTATATATAGGGGAAGAGGCAGTTGCTGTTGGGGCAATGGCAAACCTGAGAGACGAGGACGTAATAACAAGTACGCACAGAGGCCACGGCCATTTTATAGCTAAAGGAGGAGACCTCAAAGAGCTTTGGGCCGAGCTATATGGAAAGAGGACGGGCACATGCAAGGGAAAAGGCGGGTCTATGCATATAGCGGACCTGAGGAAGGGGGAGCTTGGCGCGAATGGAATTGTGGGCGGGGGAATACCGCATGCCGTCGGAGCTGCCCTCGCATTTAAGCTCTCCAAATCGGATAGAGTCTCGATCGCTTTCTTCGGTGATGGTGCATCTAACCAACAGAACTTCCACGAGGGGCTCAATTTAGCCTCTGTATGGAAGCTACCGGTGATATTTCTTTGTGAAAACAATCAATATCAGATCTCGCTTCCGTATTCAAAGCAGCAGGCTATAAGGAGCGTTGCCGAAAGAGGTTCGGCCTACGGTGTTCCTGGGGTTGAGGTCGATGGACAGGACGTCCTCGCTGTATATGAGGTAGTAAAGGAAGCGGTGGTGAGAGCGAGAAGAGGTGAGGGCCCCACGTTGATAGAGGCCAAGACCTATAGGTATATGGGGCACTTCGAGGGAGACCCACAGGTGTACAGGAAAAAGGAGGAAGTTGAGTGGTGGAGGAAGAACAAGGATCCCATTGAGATTTTCAAGAAGAGGTTGCTAGATATGGGCATAGCTAAAGAAAGCGATTTGAAGAATATTGAGGCTAAAGTTGATGCCGAGGTCAAAGAAGCCGTCAAGTTCGCGGAGGAAAGCCCCTACCCGGACCCCAAGGAACTCTACGACGATGTATTCTCCACCCCAACGAAGGGGGTGCTGGTATGGGAGTGGAACTTTTAGGAGGTGAACCACGATGGGCGAGAGAATGATTACGTTCGCGGAGGCGCTTAATGAAGCCCTCGACCAAATGATGGCGAAGGACGAAAAGGTAATTGTGATGGGTGAAGATGTGGGAGTTTACGGAGGCGTGTTCGGGGTAACCAAGGGCCTCATAGAAAAATACGGCCCTGAGAGGGTGAGAGATACCCCCATAGCCGAAAGCGGCTTCATAGGGGCGGGAATTGGAGCAGCAGTAGTAGGCTATAGGCCTGTGGTTGAGCTGATGTTCATCGATTTCTTAGGAGTCGCGTTCGACCAAATATATAACCAGGCAGCGAAGATGAGGTACATGTTCGGGGGAAGGGCAAAGATACCTTTGGTTCTGAGGACAGTGGCGGGAGCGGGGTTCAGTGCTGCGGCACAGCACAGTCAATCCCTCCACTCGATCTTCGTCCATGTTCCGGGCTTGAAGGTCGTTATGCCGTCAACACCGTATGATGCCAAGGGCCTTCTCATATCGAGTATAAAGGACGATGACCCGGTTATATTCATAGAGCACAAAGGGCTATATGGAATAAAGGGTCCAGTCCCAAAGGATGAATACGAGGTACCGCTGGGGGTGGCAGACGTAAAAAGGAAGGGGAAAGACGTTACAATTGTCGCTACGGCGGCTATGGTGCATAAATCGCTGAGGGTTGCGGAGAAGCTTGCAAAGGAGGGGATAGATATCGAGGTAGTAGACCCTAGGTCTCTCAAACCACTTGACCTGGATACGATACTGGGTTCGATAAAGAAGACGGGGAGGCTTGTGGTAGTTGATGAGGGCTATCCGAGGTGCGGTTTCGCAACAGATATAGCAGCAATAGCAGCGAGTATGGCCTTCAGAGACCTTAAGGCACCAGTAAAGCTTGTGACTCCCCCGGACACGCCTGTACCATTCAGCCCTGCTCTAGAGCCTGAGTGGATGCCTAGCGAAAATGACATAGAAAAGGCCGTTAGGAAGACCGTGGAGGATTGATTATTTTGGAGGGAAAGCTCAAGGCAGCTTTCATATTTATAGCTCCAGGGGCCAACAGTAAAAATCACAGAACCGTGGTCTCCACTCCCTCCGTTGAATTGGAGGTCTACGGCGTAGGTAGCTACGATGAAGCTGCAGAGCTCGCAAGGGGTCTAGTAGAAAGAGGAATTTCTGCGATAGAGCTTTGCGGTGGTTTTGGTATAAGGGGCGTTGCAATGGTTTCCGAGGCCGTTGGCGGTAAAGCGAAGGTAGGGGTCGTTAGGTTCGATGCCCACCCCGCCCTAAATTGGAAGAGCGGGGACGAAGTATTTAAATGATTTTTATGTTCGTTATGCGTCTTAAATGAGAGGCGGTTTGCTTGGTTGAAGTAAACGTTTTAATGCCAAAGTTGGGTCTTACCATGAAGAGCGGCACTATAACTGAATGGTTGAAGAAGGAGGGGGATAAGGTGGAAAAGGACGAGACAATAGCGCTTATCGAGACAGAAAAGATAAGCGGAGAGATAAAGGCTCCCGAAGGTGGGATCTTGAAGAAGATCTTGAAAAAAGCAGGCGAAGAGGCTTCGGTGGGAGAAACCGTTGCGATAATCGAAAGGGAGTGATTTCGCGAATGTCAGGAGAAGAATCTGAGCTAAGATTTTTGCTAGAACAATATGATGTTTCGGAGGAAGAAGTGAAGAATAAATATGGCAAGTTCGACAGGGAAAGTTTGGAGAAGTACATAGCTGAAACGTTCCTCCCTAAGGTAAAGGAAAAGAAGAGGTTCGTTGGACTCAGAAAAACTATAGCCAATAACCTCTACAGGAGTTACAGTCAAGCTGTCCACGTTACCCTTAACATGGAGGTAATGATGGAGGAGCTGTTGAAGAAAAGGGAGGAAATTAAAGCTGAAGGTAAGGAAGCCCCCTCCTTGACGGTTATGATTGCGAAATGTGTAGCCGCGGCGCTTAAAGAATTCCCCTCGTTCAACGCGACGTTCGATGGGAGCGAGATAACTGTATACGAGGACGTGAACATAGCTTTCGCCGTGGATGCTCCCATGGGTTTATTCACTCCCGTTGTAAGGAGAGTGGATAGAAGAGATGTTTTTGAGGTGAGCAAGGAGTTCGAGGAAGTGGCGGAAAGGGCCAGAAAGGGATTACTTAAGGAGAAGGACATCGTCGGAGGGACCTTCACGATAACTAATCTGGGTATGCTCGGAGTGAGCACTTTTAACCCCATCATAAACCCTCCACAGGTTTCCATACTTGGTGTGAACGCTGTTTTTGAAAAGGCTACCAAGGGCGAAGGGGGCAAAGTTGAATGGAAGCGCTACAGTTATCTATCGCTTACCTTCGATCATAGGGTAAACGATGGCGCTCCAGCGGCTAGGTTCCTCGGTAGGATAAAGCATTTTATTGAAAATCCGAGCGAGGTGAGGTGGAGCGGAGAAAGAGTATAAAAGGCTCCTAGTTGAGGTAGGTATCGGAGTAGATCAGCACGGCCAGAACCCGACTAAGGCGGCGGTGAAGGCCGTAAAGGATGCTATATCGAGGGTATGCGTACCATATTTTCTAGAGGGAAATAAAGGGAAAGAGTTCGCGGTTTTAGTTGAAATAGGCGTGCCTCGAAGCGGAGAGGTCGACAAAGAGGAGGTCTCAAAGGCCCTTCCTGGAGGGGAATGCTATAGGGTGCTGAGGATCGACGTTAAAGAGGGGGGTTTAAGTACTAGATGCGTGGGGATAAGAGATCTGGGCGATAGGAGCGATGAGATGATAGTAGCCGTAGCTGCTATTACAATATTCGTGAGGGATGGTTAATGGCAAAGCCCATAGGGCTGATAGCAAACCCTGCCTCTGGAAGGGATATAAGGAGGCTAGTGGCACATGCGAGCGTAGTCGATAATTCTGAGAAGTCCAACATGGTGAAAAGGATAATAGCCACGCTGGACTCGCTGGGAGTAGAGGAAATGCTCGTTATGCCCGAAAGCTTCGGGATAACTGAAAGGGCTCTTTCCCTCCTCCCTCAGAAGCCTAAGATGGTAGTGGATTTCCTCGAAATGGACGTGGCCGGGGACTGGACGGACACGTATAGGGCTGCCAAGATGATGGATGGGAAGGTAGGGGCGATCATAAGCATAGGCGGAGATGGCACAAACAGGGTAATAGCTAAGAGCGGAGCTAATGCTCCATTGATGCCCATATCGACGGGGACAAACAACGTTTTCCCTTATATGATTGAGGCCACAATAGCAGCGCTGGCTGCAGGGGCCGTGGCGCTCGGGGCAGCCAGCCCAGAGAAGGTAGCATTCAGGACGAAGCGTGTAGAGATAATGGTTGACGAAAAACTCGCCGATATAGCTTTGATCGAGGCCGGTGCTACATTGCATCAATTCGTGGGCTCTAGGGCTGTGTGGAGGCTAGAGCTAGTGAGAGAGATCGTCGCCGCCGTCTGCGCTCCGTATAATATAGGGCTAAGCTCTATACCGGGGGCGTTCTACGAGATTGGTGAAAAAGATGAGATTGGTGCTTATGCTCTCGTCGGAAATGAGGGGGAAGAGGTTATTTCACCCATAGCTCCTGGATCCCTTAAGGCCTTGAAAATAGAGGCAAGGAAAATATTACGAGAGGGGGAAAGGGTCGAAATTCGGACGGTCCCCTCGGTTATAGCCCTAGATGGGGAGAGGGAGTTCGCTGTGAAAGAGGGGGAGAAGGTTGAAGCGAGGATAACTAGGGAAGGTCCGCTTGTTATAGATTATAAGGAAGCGTTGAGGGAGGGCGCCCGAAACGGATTGTTTCATAGCTAAGCTCCTCTTCTCTGCTAAAAAAAGAAATTTCCAGTTGTAAAGCTTTTTTCAAAGTCAAGAGGCATATATTTCTAGGTATAAGTCTATCGCAGAAATACCCAGGGCTATAACTGGGGGTATTGTTGCTAATGCGGGAGAAAGTAATAGAGCGGCGGGCCCCGGCAAAAGCTGGGATTGCTGAAAGACCAGAGCGCCAGCGGACGTCGTTGCGCTGAGGTCCATAGGTATTTCTCCTAGAGCGTAATTCACAAGCACGAGCCTTGAAAGGTACGCTAGGGCAGATGCCGAGGGGAAAGCGAGAGAGAGGGAAAAGGCTGCCCTCAGCATAATGCCTTTATGCGGTCGAGCCACAGATGCGATAAGCGAAATCCCTAAAATCGAAGAAGCAATAGCAATCGCTATGATTGGGGCTGAGAGGGTCCTCGCCCTTTCCAGAGCGTCGATGGTTATTGGTTTTCCGAAGATTGCCAAACTATAGTGCAAGAGCGATATCTCTCCGCTGATCGGTCCGCTAAGCTTGTAAAGAGGGAGCATCAATGAAAAAATGAGCAATAGCCCGTAGAGCGAAAGAGCCAAACCGGAGATTAACCGCAGGGTCTTCCTGCTTCTATTTTTCAGTGAAGTCTGCCCTCCCAACCCATCTCACCGTCTGGTTCCTATATTCGTAATAGACCTCCACGTAGGCGTAATCATATTTTGCCTGAATGCTTTTGCTTAACTTTCCCATCGGAGGCAAAACCGTTGAGTTAATGATATGTAGAGTTTCTACTAAAAGAGGAGATCCGTAATAGGCTGTTGCATTCATATAATATACTGTGGAATTTATGATTTGAAGAGGAACGGGGTTTCGGTTCTCTATAACTAGGATCGTGGAATTCTCTATAGATAGGTTCGGGGGCTTCCAGTCTATAGTGAGAGGATAGCTTCCTATCAGGGTGCATTTATCTAATGAGAGGGTAAGGTTCAATCTGAAATATGTTTCACCCGAATCGAACATAGATTGGTATAGCCCCGATGGTATGCTTATGAGCATGGTGCTATCGTTATATAAGCTGCCTGTGCATTGATATGTGATCCCCCCCGCTCCTGCGTTACAGGATTCGATAGACCTAAGCTCCAAATCGTTGAGATTGTACCTTATAATGGCGGTGCTTCTGTCCGGAGAGAGCTCTATGCTCCTGAGAGTTGCTCCCGGGACCTGGATCTCGTCTGCCCTTCCAGGGTATTGGACGATCGCGATTACGAAGGAAAGAACGAGGACTGCGAGGACAAAAATGTATAGAAGGGATTCGAGTATGAAGGGAGAGAGAAGCGATGATCTGAGGTTTTTAACGTTTAAGTAGGACAGGGCGGAGGCAGCGAATAGCAAAGTTATCCAGAGCGGTGCAGGAACGGAGAGTATAACTTTGTATTTTACGTCATTGCTGGAAACGGGGGGATCGGGGATCGGGTTGAAGTCCCCCTTCGTTATAACGGTCCCATCGCTCATGTTCAGAACCCTGTGTATTATGCAGTAGTTCGCCGTCCTGCAGTAAATGACTATGTCTCCGGTCTTGTATTTGTCGAGGGAAGTGGACGCCCCGATAACTAGGTCCCCCTGTTTCAGGGAAGGGTACATAGAGTGACCTACAACTATGTTTATGGATATGGGTGAGTAGAGTTCTCTCGCTCCTATTGTGAAAAGGAGGAGTAATGCCAAGATTAATGTGAAGGCGGCGGCCTCCCCTTTGTTCATTGGAGCCACCTTTTGTGAAATGATATGTTAACTAGGTGAGCTACCCCGTCCTGAAGGACAAGGCTTCCAGCGTTTAGAGGTGGCTTTACGCCATTCCCCCTCATTTG
>JAEMPT010000072.1:5124-6787 GCA_022759165.1 Thermoprotei archaeon | reverse complement strand
TAAATCTACTTGTTAAATCGCTCATGAAAGTCCCCTATTTTTAAAAAAGAAAAACAAGTATATATTCCTGGCCTCATTGTCATAGTTTAATAAACATGATGAGGGATCGGAATGGCAGAAGGTAAAGCGGAAAGCTCGGGAGAGGGAAAAGCCAAGGAAGGGACGGGAAAGGGTATCCTAATAGCGCTTTCTGCATTAATAGTTATCCTAGCAGTTCTCCTCGGCTATGAGTACTACAGCTATTCATCGATCGTTGAACTTAAAGAGAGCAAGATCCTTGACAAAGATAAGACAGTCAATCTCCCTGCTGGAGCAAACATGGAGATCTCGTATAATACGCCATATGCGGGCTATATTAAGATAAATTTCACGTCCAGCGGAGGCGTTTACTTCTGGGTTGGAAACTCCCAATATGTGAGCTATAACAACGGCTACTATTCTCGCTACCCCCCGCCCGGAGATACTGCTACAAGCGGAAGCTTCACCGTTCCAGTTTTCCCAGGAACGACCAAGATATACATTAGAAATCCGGGGATCCTCGTTGGCGTAACTGTTACTTATACTTTAGAGTACGTATATTGAAGAGCTTTAAGCTTTTTCCAATCTATATCGAAGAAACCCCCAGATCTGGATTACAGGTTTTTTCAAAGTAGAGAAATTTTCAGCTATAGAACAGCTATAGAACGAATCATCGCCTAAGCAATTAAACAAGCTTTTAAGCTCAAAGTCTGAAGAATAAGTGAAATCTAGCTTTTTTATTTCCTTCGATAGGTAATAGAAAGGGGGAAATAGGCTTGGCCGAGGAGGAGGTGAAGAGGAGGGAAAAGAAGGCCCTCTTCGCTCTATTCGCTGTCGTAGCTGTCCTTGCCCTCCTCCTCGGCTACACATACTACAGCTATTATGAAGCGAACCAGGCCCTTAAATCTCAGGTTGCTACGCTCATAAATCAGCTCAATGCCCTAGAAACTGAGGAGAGATCGCTGAGGGAGCAGATATCCTCTCTTCTTTCCCAGATAACCTCTCTGGAAAGCATAGGTTCGCTTAAAAACAGCACCATTTTGGAAGGAGGGAAGCGAATCAGCATATCTGGTGGAGGTAGCGCTGAGTTCGACTACGAAACCCCATACGTTGGCTACATAAAGATAACTTTCTCAGCCTCCGATGATATTGTTTTCTGGGTTGGGAGCAACTTCACGAACTCCTTCTACTCGCGCTACCCGCAATCTGGAGCTTCCTCGGCCGGGAGCTTCATAGTCCCCGTGCTTCCAGGGAAGACTATGGTCAGGATAGATCACCCTGCCCCGGTCGTTGGGGCATCTGTAACTTTTACGATAGAATACGTATATTGAGGATTCTCAATTGTCTCAAGTAATTTAAGAACTGCCGTTAGAAGCTCTTCATGTTTTGTTCTTATCCAGATTTCTATATTCTCAAGACATCTATAAAGTTCAGGGAAATGATTTATGAGGTCTTCATAAAGCCTTTTATTCAAACGATAAGTACTATTTCTAAATGAAAAATTATTCCACCATTTTATGCTATGATTCAGCTCCTTTTTGATTTCATCTATAGTCCATTCAGACTCTCTTTCACTATCATGTTACGAAGCTTTTAGTGTTAGTTTAACATTAAATCGGTAAGACTTTGAGGGTTTATGAAATTT
>JAEMPT010000072.1:0-5024 GCA_022759165.1 Thermoprotei archaeon | reverse complement strand
CTTTTAGTGTTAGTTTAACATTAAATCGGTAAGACTTTGAGGGTTTATGAAATTTCTTACTTTAGAAAATTGTACCGAGATATCGATGTATTAAAAGAATGCGGTGAAATTCAAATATAGCATATATATTGCAACAAGGATAATGATGATCGCGAAGATCTTCGTAAGCAATCTCTTGGATACCTTAGATGCATAATAAGCGCCAACCCAGCCCCCCAATACTCCGCCCGCAACGTAAAGTGCTGAAATGATGGGGTTCACATCTCCATTTAATGAATATCTTATAGCAGTTACCAATCCAAACACGCCTACCGATACCAATGAGGTACCTACTGCCTGAATGATGTTCAATCCGCCAGCATATATGAGCCCAGGCACTATTAAGAATCCTCCACCGATGCCAAAATATCCAGACGCAAAACCCACCAAAAATCCTATAGACAATAACTTTCCATAAGATTTTTTAGTAGTTGGATTTACTGCAGCATCAGTACATTTTCTTTTTAGCATATATACAGCAATCACGATCATTAGAATTGCGAAAATGAATAATAGTTTTTTCCCCGGCGTTAAGAGCCCCAATTCAGCTCCTATGAGCACTCCTGCGACGCCAGGTATGCTGAATATTACGCCTATCCTTAAATTTACATGTTTTTTTCGTGCGTGAGGTATAAGATTCAAAAAAGCGTTGATGCTTACTGCTAATGCTGTGGTGCCTATAACAACGTGTGGATAATTAAATCCCACGAAATAGATGAGCAAGGGTATTCCCAGTATAGACCCCCCGCCTCCTATCAAACCTAGAGAAAATCCTACAATCAGGCCAGAGATCACGGAAAGAATCATTTGAAGGTTCGTAATTTCAAGCATAAAAACCCCACTACCTTTGGCTTATACCGCGATGTCTTTTTTAAATTAATTAGAGAATGTTAAAACTGTCTATTTCAGCTTAAATATTAACCTTTTCCAGCTATTGCCGATATCTTTACCATTTTCCAAAGTTGCCCTATTTCCTTTTTAGAAGTTAGATTTTAAAAAAGCTTATTTTAATTTGGTCCAAAATCACTGGGCCGTGTAGCCTCCGTCGACCACGACCTCAGAGCCAGTCATGAAAGATGAATCATCGGAGAGCAGGAAGACAATTACATTAGCGACTTCCTCTGGCTTTCCTATCCTTCCGAGAGGATGAAGCTTGCTCAGAGCCTCATAGACTGCCTCCTTGTTCCCAGTGCTCTCGGCGTATCCCGCGACCATGGGCGTATCTATGAATCCTGGGTGCACGGAATTTACCCTTATATTGTATTTAGCGTAGAGCAGTGCATCGGTCTTAGTCATAAGCCTCACAGCGCCCTTTGATGCATGATAAGGTGGGACATCCGGAGCGCTTATGATACCGTAGATCGAAGATAGGTTAACTATGCTTCCCGATCTGTTCTTCATCATATATGGAACAGCGTACTTAGTGCATAGGAATACGCCGTTCACGTTAACGTTCATAACCTTGTTCCATTCATCCAAGGTTATCTCGTGCGTCGGCTTGTTCACGCCAGCTATCCCAGCATTGTTGACGAGGCCATATATATCTCCAAGCTCTTTCGCTATTTGCTCGAATACCTTCTTCACCTGCTGCTCATTCGCAACATCCAGGTAATAGAACTTAGCTATTCCCCCCATTTTCCTAATTTCTTCGACGGTTTTCTCCCCCTCGGTTCTGTTTATGTCGCAAACCGCCACCTTGGCGCCCTCCTTAGCAGCAGCAATTGCAGTAGCCTTTCCTATTCCCATCGCCCCTCCCGTTACTACTACGACCCTTCCATCCAATTTGCCCTTATTGCCCATGGAATATCACCATAAATTATTTATTATATAATGAAAATTATAAAACTTTCGCTAAATAATTTAGCGATCGGGGGAGATTCAATATTTGCTTCATTTGGCTTTAGATTGGGGGGCAACGTATTCTGCTCGGCTCGGCCTCGGCTTAACCGTGAGGGAGAAGTAGATCGCGTATAGAAGGAAGGGAAGGGGCCAGGCTGCCCAGAAGATGTTTATAGCTATCGCGTATCTTATCGATCCATTCGCCACAATGATCCAGAGAGCTCCTAGAATTATTGAAATGGCAAGGAGGATCGAGATCAATATATGGGGGGCAACGGCTCGAATGGATCTTCTCCCCCTTCCCTTTGGTGTAACCTTGAATGGGACCTTTTTCCTTAGAATGTAAGATATGAAGGCTGCTGTGATTCCTGTGAAGGCTAGGTACTCTATGGATTGGTGGAGGAAGTATCCCTTTATTCCGTAGCCCTTCCCCCGCATAGCCAAGTAGAAGAGTCCGATGGAGAAGGCGAAGTATGGGAAGTATGCTAGAGCGTAGACGAGGGGATCGAGAGTCATGAATGGTCTCCTCAGAGAGAGAAAGATCATGGGCGCGATGAGCTCTATAAGCGTGAGAGGCCCCTCCTTCAGCCAATAATAGAGCCCCGAAGCGTAATCGGAGAAGGCTGCGAATTTCAGCTTGGATCTGAGGAGCTTGCCCGTGAGCTGAAAGTAGCCGAACGCCCACCTGCTCTGCTGCTGTATATAGGCAGCAGCATCCATCGGAGGCTCCCCATACCATATCAGGAAGTCATCGTAGTATATGGAATTCCAGCCTGCCGAGTGCAGTTTCACGGATGTAGCAACATCCTCAGTTATGCTGGACTCATCCAAATATCCGACGTCGCGAAGCGCTGAGACCCTGTACACTGTTCCCGATCCTAAGGAAAAGGCCGAGGTCCCCGATCTCCCCCTCATTATAACCCTTAGGAATGGCTCCTGCTGGTGCTTGGCTCCCATCGCTATATTAGATCCCTCAGTCTCGCTGTAGTATTGGGGGATCTGGACGAAGGCTATGGATGGATCTGCGAAGAGAGGAAGAACGGCATCGAAGAATGTGGCCCTAGGCCTCTGATCGGCATCGAATATCGCGACTAGATCGTACTTCTCCCCGTACTTCCTAAGGGCCTCGTTTATGGCCCCCGCCTTGAAGCCCTTCCTATTTACCCTGTGAACGTATGTTATGCCATTGGCCTCGCAGAATTTCCTCAGCTCCTCAGCTATCTTGGGATCTGTGGAATCGTCGAGGAGGTAAACATCTCCTCTTGAGCCCAAGGATGATCTAGCGGATATCAAGGTCTCCTCAACTATAGAAGGATCCTCGTTGAAGGATGTGACGAATGCAGCGACCTTAAGATTAGAAGCAACTCCCGCATATCTGCTCTCATATCTCCTAGTCCTCAGATATGCATAAAAGAAGCTGGCGAAGACGTATGCCCCTAGAACCATCGTGAGCCAAACGCCGTAGTTAAGCCATGAGAGAGCGGGATCGGAAAGAGTTAGCCATGTGAGAAGAATAGATATGAAGAAGGGCGAGAAGAAGAAGGAGATGTTCAGAGCCCTCATATCTCGCATCTCACGGAATCCTCGAATGCACTACGGAGATCTGGAACTTTTCAGAGGGCTGAGTGGAGAGGGTGAAGTCGGCTAGACCATCGAGAGCATCGCAGTGCCCGCTAGCTACATCGCAGAAGAGGAAGACGATCATCGATTGATCCGAGGATCTCACGTGCGCGAGGAACTCCCTCCAGAACTCTTTTGATAGAAGAGATTGATCGCTATATGTAGATACAGGCTCAAGGGAATCGGTGGAGCTCACTATGAGCAAGGAGGGTGAGCTCGACCTTCCGCAGCTGCTCACCGTGTCCTGTGCCAACCTCCTCGCCATCTTAACAGAATCCTCTATTCCCTTCTGCTTCAATCTATCAGATAGGTAGGCAGGCATCAACGCAATCCTCCTCGATCCTGGGGCAGAGACCTTTCCTTCGGGATCCAATAAGCATATCCTCGTCTCCTCTCCGAATTCCCTCCTCATTACATCGATTAATCTTTTAGCCACATCGGTGAACTGGAAGGAATATAGCTTAACCATCGCTGAAGATAGGGTGAGAGCGACCCTCCTTAGGGGATCGTTTGGGTCTGGGATGTAAACGTAAAAGGCGCCCTCGCTCGAATGCAATCGCCTCATTATAGCGTTCCCTATCTCCATGACCTGCGTCGGTATGTGAAGAGCCTCTATGCTCTCTGGAAGCCTGCGAAGCTCTTCCAGAAATGGAACTAGAGCCCCAAGTCGAGCTCCTGTCTCCTCCATGACCTCATGGACGAAGTCGAAGGCTTTTCTCACGCTCTCCATGTCAGATTCGACCTTGTTCGCAATTACTATGTCTAGGCAAGATAGCCCATAGCTCCTTAGGACTCGGGCGTATCTTATGATCGCCTTAACGTTCGTCTCGTCGGGCTCCATAACCATGATACCTGTGGTCTGGCTCTTGAGGCTTTGATCGGAGCAGGCATCCATGAGAAAGCTGAATACGGGATCGAGGGGGGTAACCGCGGGATCGTTGTCTATGACGAGGAAATCGTATCCCCTTTCCTTCAATATTCCCTTATACGAGGATAGCAGCTTTTCTCTTAGGCTACGGGCGTCCTCCCTCTCCACTTCAACTGGGACGCCGTCGCTGAACAGCTTGAGCACGTCTAGGGATCCTAGCCCGATCTCAAGCGAAGCTAGGGCTCCTCTCCCGTCTGAGCCCTCCTTTATGAGCTGTATGAATCCCTTCCCCCTAAGTCCTGCGAGAGATGAAGATGTGCTTACGAAATCATTATCGACTAGGAGAACCTTCATGCCCCTCAACGCGAGGAATTTAGCTAAGGAGGCTGAGATTGTGGATCCTCCTATGCCTCCTTTAACCTTGAAGATAAAAATGTTAGCGTTGGTAATTTTGACCCCCCATTATTAATATCATTTTTTAATATAAAATTTTGATCTTATTCCGATCTTTAGAACGCGGCCCTTCGGTTTTGCTCATGAAATTGCATGTTATTCTCGTTTCTAGGAATTTAACTTAAGCGCTTTCTGACCTCCCTCCCCACACTTTAGGGCGTTCATAGGTTCCCCTCATCTGTTCGGGATTACATCTGTCATTTGA
>JAEMPT010000029.1:2439-6831 GCA_022759165.1 Thermoprotei archaeon | reverse complement strand
ATAGATATGTTTTTATTCCTTTTAAAATAACAATATTTATGTTAATTAACATTTTATTTTTAAAATTGAAAATAGAAGGTCGTGTTAGTATGGAGGCAGAGTACTACGTTGGAAGCAGACAGTCTTTGAAAAAGATCTTAAATGAACTTAAAAGTAGGGGTTTGAAAGTCCTTGGTCCAAAAAAGAGCAGCGGGAGCATAGTTTATGGTGAGATAAGTGATATAGAAGAAATGCCGCTTGGCATAGGCGGATTAAGTTCTATTACTCACCACTCCATAAAAGAAATACTCCATCCTTCTAATCAAAGATTTCTTTACACCGATAGCAACTATACTTCTCATATCCCTGAAAACGGTACCGAATCTTTTGCTCTCTTCGGTATAAGACCATGCGACCTCAGTTCGCTTCAAATAACGGATCTTCTCCTTTCAGAGGACCCATTTTATAATAACAGAAGATCAAAACTCACTTGGGTTATTGTTGAAGAGTGTCAAGAGCCTGGAATCTTTTGCTTCTGCAGCTTGATTGGAACTGGACCAACGGCCAAAGCCGATTTCGATATATCATATGCTCTGATAGGCAGAGACTGCATCGTTTTCCGAAAGGGCACAGAAAAGGGAGAGAAAATGTTGAAGATTCTTCAGCTGAAGGAAGTTGATGAGAATAGCAAAGAAGTTCTCTTATATAAGCAGAGAGCTGAAGCGGCAGCGGTAAGCATGAAAAAGAGGTTTAGAGAAGGTCTGAGTGGTCTACCCGAAGCTTTAGATGCTTCCCTTGGTGATGTTAGCTTTTGGAAAAAGATTAGCGATAGATGTATAGGGTGCTCTAACTGCAACATGGTATGCCCAACCTGCACTTGCTCGGAATTTCTTGACGAAGCTATGATGGATGGTAGCGCCGAAAGGCAAAGATTTTGGGTTGGATGCCTCTCTCCTGTCTATGGTGAGGTGGCCGGCACACACTTCAGAAAGGAGCAATACATGAGATACAGGCATTTCGTGCTTCACAAGTTCCTTTTTCCTTTTATAAAGCAGGTTCCTTCTGGATGCGTCGGTTGCGGAAGATGCATAGCATTTTGTCCAATGGGTTTGGATCTGAGGAACACTCTTCAGGAGGTATTGATTAAATATGCTAAAAAGTGAGGAGATTAAGAAAAAAGTTGTACCCAATGCGGCTGAAGTCGTGGAAATAATTGAGGAGACCAAAGATACTAAAACCTATAAGATATTCATAAAAGGCAAAGTTTCTGATGAATTTCGACCAGGACGTTTCTTGATGGTTTATCTTAAAGGATCTGGGGAGATCCCGATCTCGCTCTCTGATCTCGCACAAGATAAAGACAACGGAGTCTTAGCGATATTAACCGTGAGAGGCGTGGGTGTGGTATCGCAATACATGCTTTCAAAAGTTAGGGAAGGGGACAAAATAGGAGTAAGAGGTCCGTTCGGCAATGGATGGCCTATAGAAAATGCTAGAGGAAAGGATATTCTTATAGCTGGCGGAGGGATTGGATTTGCCCCTTTGAGACCTATCCTCAACTATATTCGTAAAAATAGAAAAGACTTTGGAAAAGTGTATTTAGTTTATGGTGCTAGGAGTCCATGGGATATGCTATATAAATATGAGCTAGAAAGCTATAAAGAGCTCCCTAACTCCGAGATTCATTTCACGATTGACAGGCCTGCTGAAGGATGGAAAGGCGAAGTTGGCCTGGTCCCTGATATTTTAGGAAGAATTAAGCTCAGTACAGACGCATGGAGTTTCATTTGCGGGCCAGAGATAATGATGAAAATAGCTTCGAAAAGGCTTTATGAGTTCGGGATGGACCCCAAAAGGATATTCGTTTCTCTGGAAAGGAGAATGAGGTGCGGCATTGGTATTTGCGGGACATGTCAATTTGGTCACTATTATGTATGTAAAGATGGTCCGGTTTTCTCATACAAAGATGTTTACAGATACATGGAGGTTGAAGGAATATGAATAAGCTCAGAATTGGCGTCGAAAAGCTAACTTCATGTTCAGGTTGCATTAACGAAATCATTTACGCTTTACTAGCAGATCCCAAATTAACAGAGTCGCTTGAAATAGCTTATTTCCCTGAGCTCTTAGACAAGAAAAGTCTCGAAGGACAGTTCGATATTTTCTTCGTAGAAGGTTCTATAGTTAACAAGGATCAAATAGAGACTGTAGAAGATATAAGGGAAAGAAGTAGGCTTGTCATAGCAGTAGGCACTTGTTCTACATATGGAGGCATTCAATCTCTCAGGGATAAGAAAGGCGTCGAAGAAGTCAAGAAACATGTCTATCCGAAACCCGAATTGATTGATGTAGAAGGCGATGTATATTCTTTGCAGGAAGTGATAAAAACAGACCTCGCCATACCCGGATGCCCGGTTGACGGAAACCTCCTCTTGAGAGTTCTTAGGAAGATTGCCATAGGTAGCAAAGACATATCGATCACGGAGTCTTTGTGCGCGGAATGCAAAAGAAAAGGTTTGGAATGCGTTCTCGTGAAGAAGAAAATTCCATGTTTGGGTCCAATTACGGCAGCCGGATGCGGGGCCATTTGTCCAAGCTTCGGAAGAGGATGCATAGGATGCTTTGGGTTAAGGAAGGATATTTCTTCGAAGGAGATCGAGAACTTTGCTAACAGGTTAGAGGAAGCCGGTATAATGAAGAAGAGCGATGTCCTGTCTTTTGTTATGAGATTCAGTTATGCGAAAGAGAAGGGATATTTTGAAAAAATAGTGGAGGAGAGGGGAAGATGAGCGTCACTACATATGAAACGCGTCTTACAAGGGTCGAAGGAGAGGGTTTAGTGAAGCTGATTTTCGGAGAAAGGAATATTGAAAGAGTAGAGGTCCATATAGTTGAAGCTCCTAGATTCGTAGAATACATAATGAGAGGAAGGAAGCCTACTGAAATTCCCGAAATCGCTAGCAGAATTTGCGGGATATGTAGTGTGTCATATCAAGTTGCGGCCGCTACCGCTTTCGAGCGAGGAATGAACATAGAAGTACCTTACGAAGAAGAGAGTTTAAGAAATGCTATATTCATTTCGGAACATATAAAGAGTAATATCCTTCATGTGCTATACCTACAGTTGCCCGACATACTAGGTGTTTCTTCTTCTCTGGAAGTATTTAAAAAGAACCCAGACCTACATAAGATGGCTATGGATTTCTTCATGTGGTCCAGAAAAGCTATGAAGATCCTAGGAGGTAGATATCACAACATAGTGAACATAAGAATAGGCGGCGTCTATAAAATGCCCGAGAGATCCGATGTTATGTCCTTATCTGTCGAGGCAGAGAAGGCAATAACTAACGCAAGAAAACTAGCTGAATTCGTTTTCGAAAACGTGGAAAAGCTGCCAAAATATAAACAAGACATGAAAACGATGGCGCTTTGCGATTCAATCAACTATCCCATAGTCTCAAGAGAAATTTGCTTTGATGGTAGGAAATTCGATGTAAGTGGATTCGAAGAAGAAATAAAAGAGGAGCAAGTTCCATACTCGAATTCCCTTAGATATAAAACAAAATTAGGCGAAATTTATGTTGTCGGGCCCATATCTAGGTTCAGCACATCTTTCTTCAATTTAAGTGAAGAGGTTAGGAGGGCGCTCAGATCGTTCGGTTACGCCCCTCCACTTAGGAATATCCATTGCAGTGTGGTGGCAAGAGCTGCTGAGCTATACGAATTCAGTTTAAGGTTAGCAGACTTCATTGATTCCTATAGACCAGTACAAGTTGAAGCGAAAGAGGTTCAAATAGCTCCGGGAATATATTGGGGAGCCGTTGAAGCTCCGAGAGGTATACTTTATCATAGGTACAAAGTCAATGAAAAGGGAGTAGTAGAAGAGGCAAACATAATACCTCCAACTTCGCAGAACTTAATTGCGATGGAAGATTTCTCGATGCAACATTTGAGTAATTTGGGGCTGTTAGGAGGAGAAAATATGAAAGATGAAATAGCGAGAGAAGTTGAAAAGGTAATAAGGCAATTCGATCCATGCATTTCATGCTCGGTACATTAAAATTCTCTCTAATTGTTTTTTAAAAGCTCAAAGTTTATTCCTTTATTTAAACTACATACGAATAAATTTTAGGCGACTAGAGTTTCCTCGTCTTTGAAAAAGGGATCAAGTTTTTAAGAAGCGGGAGTTTTTTGTTACAAATGAAGGTCCCGCATTTTAAGACGGGAATGAATAGAAGCTTAAGAACTTTTTTCGTTTTAATTGTTATTGGTTATGAGTATGATTCGAACTGCAGTTTTCCCCTGAGCAATGGATTCGGGATCGGCAAAAGCATGAACAATGTTGTGTGTGGATTTCTGTCTGCCCCGCAGATGAGCGATGTAAACTCGAACAGATGCGGGGAACCAATGAAC
>JAEMPT010000029.1:0-2339 GCA_022759165.1 Thermoprotei archaeon | reverse complement strand
CGATTAATGTTTCTGAAAGACCAATTTCTATGTGGGTGTGAAGATGGGAAAG
Organism: Thermoprotei archaeon; assembly: GCA_022759165.1. Lineage (GTDB taxonomy): Archaea > Thermoproteota > Thermoprotei_A > Sulfolobales > Fervidicoccaceae > ARK-14. The sequence goes on along the minus strand of JAEMPT010000029.1, from coordinate 2,287 downwards.
GAACAGAGAGATTTCGGCTTAACGATGATTGTTGGTCCGATGTTTTCCGGTAAAACAACAGAACTTCTTAGGCTCTTAGGTAGATACAAGATGGCAGGGTATTCTGTAGCACTATTGAAGCCTTCAATCGATAAAAGATACTCTAATAGAGAAGTAGTTAGCCATGACGGTTTAAAAATGGAGGCAATTGTTATTGAACCAAATTATTCTGGGTTGGCAAACGTATTAAAAAATCTCGAGGATGTGGATGTCATTGGTATAGATGAGCTCCAATTTTTCGAACCCGAATTGACTACAGTAGATCTGATCTTAAGAATTAGCTTACAGAAAAAGGTCTATGTAGCAGCGCTAAACCTGGATTTCAAAGGAGAGCCTTGGGAAATAGTTAAGGAGCTGCTGCCCAGAGCGGATGAAATAATTTCTCTTCAGGCTGTATGCACATACGTGGACCCTAATACAGGTAAAAAATGCGGAGCTCCAGCGACGAGAACCCAGAGGCTTATAGACGGTAAACCCGCCCCGAGGGATGCACCTCGTATTATGGTTGGAGGCAGGGAAAGCTACGAGTCTAGATGCAGAAGACATCATGAAGTCCCCTGACCCCTCCTCACTTTAAAGAGCTAGGCTTTCAGCTGTAAATCCTGGCAATTTTACTTAAACCAAGTACCCAGACCGATTGCTAGGATATTGCCAGACTTGCCATAAACTTTTATTTCGGTCACGATTGTGTTTTTTCCGCTCTTTATGACTTCTCCAACTGCTCTAAATGGAGATTCGTCCTCAGTGAATGGCCTCAGGTAATTTATCTTTAGCTCAAGTGTTACTTGGTTTTCTCCCCAGTGAGAGCTCCATGAAGCTAATGCGCCGACTTGGTCGATAACGGATGCTATAATTCCACCGTGCATGGTTCCGTTTGGGTTCATAAATCTTTTTAAGAATGAAATATATGCCACCGCCCTCCCGTTCCCCAGCTCGGACAACTTCATTTCAATGGCAGAATATAATGGATTAAATTTTTTCAAAGCTTCATCAACAGCTTCCTCTAACCTAACTCCCTTTTTAACGAGATCGTCTACCATGGGTTTAATCTCTGTGTACATGCCCATTTTGATTCCCCTCCTGAAAGGTAAGCCCTGTTTTTTCGACTTACAAGAGGTTTTTAGAGGTTTGGAGAAACATATAGAGGTTTTCTATTACTAGTTAAATTTGATTTGCTATATATTACATTATTATATATTCGCTTATACGATCGTGGTATTTTTTTGGTTAACTGAGTATCATTATTCTTAAATTCGCAGACATCCTCAATGAACAGCAAGGTTTTAGATTAAAATTTATAAAAATTTTTTGAGTTCTTTTGCTTAAGTCCTGTTTTTAGGGCAAACACAAATCACAAGATAGCAGCAAATATGGCGGCGAAAATACCTGACAGAAAAATACCGTCAAAGGTACCGGCACCTCCGATACTGAGGAACACGCTCCCAAATTGCGTTTTAAATTTTTCGAAATCCTTTGCGAGCCTAAGGATATCAGCCCCAATGAGGCTACCCAAGACGCCCCCAAGATAAGCTATGGGAAAAATATAATTACCACCACCCAAGATAGCACCTGCAATTGATGAAGTAATTGGTGGAAGGAAGGAAGGGGTAACGATGCCCACGCCAGGCATAGCCCTAGAAGTTAAATATGTCACAATGGAAGTAACAACTATATCCGCTAAGGCCTTTAAGAAGACCATTTTCGAGCTTAAGAACATTGAAATGAGCAGTAAAGAGCTGAGCGCTACTGGAAGCACTGCGCCACCTAAGTTTAATGCTATTACGATTTCTCTCTTTTGAACGACGGGTACGAACACTGGGATTGGTATCCCCATGAAGCTTATATACTTGGACTCTAAGGCATAAAACGCTTCACTAGTTTCTATTCTCTTTATAACTATGTTTACAAGACTCAGCGGAAAGCTTAAAGCTGGTACAAGCATTCCAACCACGGCAGCCATCGTGCTAGATATCCCGAGGTAACTCGACAGTGAAGCAAAAATTGCTGGGGAAAATATAAACAGGGGAAATAGTAGAAATCCGTAAAAAGCAAACAATACTGGGTGGATTGGCATAGAAATTATAATTCTGCTGTTCAAGATGCCATCTTCTCCGTTGAAAACTCCCTGCGCGGGGAACCTAAGTATAGATTTAATTATAAACATTAAAAAGCTTGGGGGGTGGGCTGACCTCCTCTTTGCCCTAAAGTGCAGGAGTTCCCCTCATCTGTTCGGGATTACATCTGTCAT
>JAEMPT010000044.1:4727-6866 GCA_022759165.1 Thermoprotei archaeon | reverse complement strand
TTGATATTAAATTTTAACTTTATTGGGGGTTAAAGGCGTAAGTTTTCCTTTATAATGGAAGTGATGGATAGCCTCTTATAGAAATGCTTTTTGCTTTTTTAGTTATAAACATATATTGAAAGACTTGAAAGTTGAAAGGAAAGAACTAGTCTACTCCAAAGCCCTTTAGATGGTGAGCAACCAGTTATGTTATATATATCAACGCTCTTGCTCTTAGAGCCTGTGGACAGGAAACCCCGGAAATCCTCATCGCGAGGTGAGAATGCCTCGTTCATAAGAGAGGGGTAGTTGCTGCTAATCTGATTGACAGTCAGGTTCAGGAATGCTGATCTCTTTTATTGGTCTGCCTTCCCTTGTGATAGGAGCCAGCCAATCGATAACAGCATCTAATGCCGGATGGGATATTGTAACTACAATTGGACCGAGAGGCGATTCCGATTCGTTGCTAACAAAGGAGACCCTGCCTCCAGCCAAGGCTTGTTTATGAAGCATAAAAGTCAAAGTATCCCCTTGCTTCCCTTTAAGCAAATATTTCCTTGCGGAATCCAATATTCTTTCTCTTCGCAATAATATAAAGAACTTATTGAGAGACGAAAGACAAGGTGAAATGGCTAAAGCCCTTTTACCTAGCCCTTCCCCCTCAATTCTGACTTCTCCTGGAGTCATTATCGTTTCAATTAGCTTCAAAATTACCTCTTCTTTTTCGGTTGGCCTTATAGGTATCTCCACACGGACTCTTTCCCACAACTCAATATCCTCTCCATATTCTTCTCGATCGCTTCTTCAACTTCTTCTTTTGTCCCCTCATTAATAATCAATGTATCGCTGAGGGCAATTAGTACACCTAGCCCAAATTCCAGCTCTTTTATATCACGTTGAATAAAGTCTTCAAAATTCGTGGGATCTCCAGGCCTATTTCTCTCTCTGATTCTTTCAAATCGTAACCATGGGGGGGAATGAACTGCTATGAGATGCATACATCGGAAAGCTTTGCTAAAGACTTTCATTTCCTCTATTCCTCTAACCCCATCTATAGCAATCGGAGGTTCCACGTTCCTTATCCTCTCTAAAAGTATCTGTGCGACTCCTCCTCGTCCCAATCTATTTCTAATTTCTTCAGCTATCTTCATCATATTTTCCTGTGTTTTTTCCAAGCCTCTTTTTTCAACTAATTCCCTTATGATGTCTCCCATAATGAATGTTTTGAATCCTTTTCTTGCAAAGTAATTGGTCACTAGGGATTTTCCCGAGCCTGGCATGCCTGTTACTAAAATCAATACTTTATCCATTGCATATTTCCCCATGCTTTTTTGTCCAAATCAGATTATCAATTTAGTTTTCTAATTATTTCTAAACAGAGAGGACAAAACTATCATCTCCAGCGGAGACTCTATCCGTAAAGGTTTAAACATGTGACTAATAAAATCTAAATAAATAATCTTTAGGAATTCGCCCAAGAGGCTGAGGCAAGAAACGAACTTCCATAAACATGATTCATGCCTTAATGAAATGTGTTCTTACGAAAACGCTTAAACACCAAAAGGGAATTGAAATTGACAGCGAAGATTGTAGGAAATCCCAAGGTCTCGGCCTTGGGAACGGGTAGTTACTTCTTCTTTGGTGGAGTTCTAGGACGCGAAACGTTGGGTTCCAACCGATCGTATAAATCTTCTTGTCCTTCTGGAAAATCGTCAGTGCCTCTAAGTAACTTCTTACTTTCAGCATAATCTAGCAAAGTCTTCTCATCCAAATCATAGAGCTTCTTTTCATCTGCATCTATGTTTCTACTTTTTAAATAACCTAAAAAGTCTTCTAGAAGCCCTGCTGATAAAATCATTTCTATTAATTCATCTTTAGAATGCCTCTCACCCATTCGTACTTCACCTGTTTTGAATGAACAATTTTTATTATTATCTTAAAGTTTTGTTCTTTTCCATCACCATGAAGGGATGCATGTTCTTTGAGGATTGGATAACTTTCCCCTACCTCACGAAATGTATTTTTAGCCATCCAGTCGCCTTAATTTCGCGTTTTTAGTACATTTACGTATTCATGAGATCTGCCTAATGTTTAGGCAGACGTTGTTTAATCGTTATTGGATCAATTCCTCCGAGAGTAGGGGAAGCGTTCTAATGCTTA
>JAEMPT010000044.1:0-4627 GCA_022759165.1 Thermoprotei archaeon | reverse complement strand
TTTAATCGTTATTGGATCAATTCCTCCGAGAGTAGGGGAAGCGTTCTAATGCTTAGTGCACCCTCTTGCTCTGAATACTGTCGGCAGGATATTATTCGGAAATAGGTTTAAAATATTTGGGGATTATATATCTCTCGGAGTAATAAAAAGACTGCAAAAGTATTCTTCTCTGAATATAACGTATGGCTTAGGAGAAAAAGTTTAGAAAGAGGATAGATCGCCTTCACAAAAGCGAGGGATGTCATTTAATAGAAAGCCTTAGAAAACCCCCAAGAAACATAAAAATAGGGCAAATTAATAATAGTTATAGAAGATTGGAACATTGGTTAAATTGGCAATGTGTGAAGCATTGGGTTCCTTCAGTTGCTGTGTAGCCTAAAGGGACTTCATCAACATGTCTACTATGCTACTTAAGCTAATTGAAAATGGCTACAGAAGACTGAAGTTTCTGATATGTAGATTTGAAGCAGATAGAGCACAACGGTGATTTTGAACATTGAGAAAGCTCAAATCTAAAACAAGATAAATCCTTGTCTGCTACGACTCCACCACAGATGAGATGTAAACCCAGATAGATGAGGAGAGCCAATGAACTGCCCTAGGGAACCTCTTCCTTTAGGGTTAGGGTTAGTCAGTCCCATACGTTAAAATACTTCCTAGGATATTCAATATAATAGCATTATATCTGGGTGAGACGATTTGTTAAACGTAAGAGAAACCCTCAAAGAAGTTCTTTCTTTGACCGCAAAAAATAATCAATGGAGGAGGAAGGAGGCCGTTAACTTAATAGCTAGCGAGAATGTGATGAGCGAACTGGCAGAGGCCGTTTATCTGAGCGATTTTATGAGCAGGTATGCAGAAGGCAAGCCCAGGAAGAGGTATTACCAAGGCACACGATATATAGACGACCTGGAAATAAAGCTATCGGAGTTAGTCGGAGAGACATTGGGATTCCCGATGGTTGAAACTAGGCCGATAAGCGGTACTATAGCAAATGCATCCGTTTTTAGGGTGCTTGGGAATCCTGGAGACAAAGCTCTTATAGCCCCAGTCCAAGCCGGAAGCCATGTGAGTCACACAAAATTCGGGACCCTCGGTGCACTTGGAATGACCCAGATTTATATGCCTTATGATGAGCAGAGCATGAACGTGGACGTTGATAAAGCGATTAAGATAATCAATGAGGATGAGTTCAAATTCATTGTGCTTGGAGGAAGCGTTTATTTGTTCCCCCATCCGGTGAAGGAAATTTCGCAAGCGGCAAAGGAAAAGGGAATCAAGATCGTGTACGATGCTGCCCATGTATTCGGGCTCATAGTCGGGGGCAAATGGAGAAATCCTCTTAAAGAAGGGGCAGATGTAATGACAGCGAGCACTCATAAGACCTATCCTGGTCCACAGGGAGGAATAATAATATTTAGCGATGAGCAGACTCATAAGGCTGTATCTAAGACGATTTTCCCATACTTTTTAAGCAATCACCATCTCCATAGAATCCCAGCTACTTTGGTAACTCACCTAGAAATGATTGAGTTCGGAGAAGCGTATGCTTCCTCCGTAGTGAACAATGCAAGGGCTCTTGCAGAAGCATTAGCTGAAGAGGGCTTTAAAGTGCTCGGGGAACATCTTGGCTATACTCAAAGCCACCAGGTCGTAATAGATGTATCAAAAGAAGGTGGAGGGGCAAAGTGTGCCGAGTTGCTCGAAAGAGCCAATATAATAACAAATAAAAATCTGTTGCCTCATGATCCGCCGGATGCCGTTCAAAATCCAAGTGGCATCAGACTTGGAACGCAGGAGATGACCAGATATGGAATGGGCCGTTCAGAGATGATAGAGATAGCCAATCTGATGAAAAGGGTAGTAATTGAGAAGGAAGAGCCGGAGAAAGTAGCTTCAGATGTAAAAGAGCTTAGGAAGGGCTTTCTCGAGAGAAAGTATGGCTTCAGTTTAGCAGATGCAGAGGACGTCGAGGAGCTATTGCTTCTAAGAAGGTGATTCTCACGCTTGAGGGTCTTCAGCCTCCCTCTAACTCGAACGCTTGGATAATCAACTTTGGAAGCGAGATACTGACCGGCTTCACTCAAAACACGAATGCTACTTTTTTAGCAAGGAAGCTTTCATTTCTGGGTTATTACGTAAAGAGAATCATGGTCGTCCCTGATGCATATGAAGAGGCTGGCGAAGAAATACAGAGATGGATAGAAAAGAAATTGGGGCTACTAATCACGACAGGAGGTCTCGGGCCGACTTACGACGATTCAACACTGGAAATGATCTCTAAAGTCCTTTCCCTCCCGTTGGAAGTAAATCCTGAGGCATTTGAAATGGTAAAAATATACTATGAACGATTAGGAGAGAGTCTAACAGACGAGAGAGTAAAAATGGCAAAGATGCCAAATGGTGCTATCCCAATCAGAAACCCGGTGGGAGCAGCACCGGGATCGATCCTAAGAGTAGAAACAGGTTACATCATCTCTCTTCCCGGAGTACCTTCAGAAATGAGGGCAATGTTTGAAAGTGCCGTGGAGCCAATTTTGGCCCGCTGGAGTAAGAATAAGGTTTCTGAAGAGATTTTAGAAATTACAGGTATAATGGAATCATCTCTAGCTCCTTATATAAATGCAATTGCGAAGGAGTTTCCCAACGCGTATATAAAAACGCATCCAAAAGGAACCGAAGGAAATCCTATCGTTGTAGTCCAGATATTTGCTTCTTCTAAAAACGAAGCTGAGATGAATGCCATAATAGCAAAGGTAAAGGAAAAAATTTTTAGCGCTGTTAACAAACTGGGTGGTTCGATTGAGCAGGAAGGAGGAAAAGGATCAACTTAAGAGATTTTTTCTTTATCAGATTCCGTTCTTTGCTATCGGTCTATTCCTCATAGCGTTGGGAAGCATATTTGGAGTAGAGAAAAACCAAGGGCTTGTCCTATTCATCGCAGGAGCATCAGTACTCGTTCTAAGCCCTTCGATCTCTCTGTACATATTGGTCAAGATCCGAAAAAAGAAATCCAGCGATGATTCGAGTAGCTAGAAAGGGTTTATTCTTTAAAAGCTTTTAAATATCGCATTGATAAAATTATTAATAATGAAAAACTTGTTTTTTGTGAATTTTTATGAAAAGTCCCTTTTAACTAGAAAGGAGGTTTGATAAAAAATGGGAGAAAATATCCCCCTTAAACCTATGGGTAAAGAAGACATTAGGAAGCTTGAGCTAGCGCTGATAATGGGTACTCTTTTCAGGGAAGATGTTTTGGATAAGATAAGGGAAGCTGAGGACAGGCTGACATGGCTAGACTCACTCATCATAGCGGCAGGAGCTCTGGCGAGGGAAAGAGCGAATTATACCGTAGAGAAGATAGCTGAAGAGCTTGGTAGGAGCGAGGCAACCATAAGGAACCATCTTTCTGGAAAAACTGAGGCGGGAAAACTAGTGAGAGATACGTTTGAAAGGTTGAAAGTTAAAGGAGGAACGTTAGAGCTACCTATTATTACTACACGAGCTCCGGCCGAAGAAATGAAAAGCTTGAAGGAAAAGCTAACTCTTGCTGAAGAAAAAGCTCAACGTCTAGAGAAGAAGCTAAATGACGTGAAGGAAAGTCTGACCAAGATTCTCAACGAGATTTCCGCATTGTGAAAATCAGAGAAGCTTTTTTGTGTTGAAATATAAATTTAAGGAATATATTTTTCAATCTATCAAATTCTAAGTGGAGTTGTCTATGAACAAGGAGGAACTTGAGAAGAAGGTTTTAGATGCCCTTAGGCAGGTTTACGATCCGGAAATACCGGTAAACATATACGATCTAGGGCTGATATATGAGATGAGAATTACCGATGAAGGAGACATTTACATAAAGTTGGGCGTTACAACACCATTCTGCCCTCTGACGACTAGCTTAGAATCTGCAGTGGAGGATGAAATTAAGAACAGAGTCCCAGAGGCAAGAGAGGTGAAGGTGGAGCTGGATTTAGAGACCGCATGGTCGCCGAAAATGATAACTAAGGAAGGTAGAGAGCAACTGAAGGCTATATATGGCTACGACATAGTCGAAGAGATGTTGAAGAAGGAAGCCGAAGCTTCTGAAAAATGATATATTTTATGTATAAAATATCTTTAAAGTGAAAAAAATGAGCGATTATCATAGGAAGAACAGGAGAAGGGGTTTTCAAAAAGAAAGGGACTTGGTTAGAAAGCTTTGGGACATGGGCTTCGCTACAATTAGGGCACCAGCTAGTGGTGCGAAGGCTAAAAAGACTTATCAGCCCGACATAATAGCTGCTAAGAATAATAGAATATTAGTCATAGAAGTAAAGACGAGAAGTAGTAGCGACGTGGTTTATATAGATCAGTATCAAGTCGAGAAAGTATTAGAATGGGTCAAGAGGGCAGGATCTAATGCAACTGGGATGATCGCTGTATATTTCGACAGGCGACAAGGTTGGAGATTTGTCCCTATAGAGTCAGCAGTTAAGCTTGACAGCGGAGGGGTGAAAATAACAAAGGAAGATGCAGATAAAGGTTTGCCGCTCGATAAACTGAGAGAAATATAAACCCGAGATCCTTAGCAGAATTATAGTATACGCTTTGTTTGTTTGGTTAAAAAGAAACTGTGTAACATTTTTAT
>JAEMPT010000091.1 GCA_022759165.1 Thermoprotei archaeon | reverse complement strand
TCCTTAATTGCTTTTGATGATAAGTATAATTCGAATTACGGTTGCCCCTAAGCTCTTGGATGCGGGATCGGTAACCTCTCAAACAAGTTAAGATATGGGGAGCTCTGACCACCCCGACTGCCCCTCAAATGACAGATGTAATCCCGAACAGATGAGGGGAACCTATGAACCGCCCTTTAGGGCGGAGAGGAGGTCAGAAGATTAAAGACGTTTGAACGACCTTTCCCTGATAAACTTTTAGTTTTTTAAAGATAGGAAAAGATTTCTTCTGTTGTGGAGAGGATCTCCAGTCTAAACGAAGGGATGAAAATGGTGAAGATATGGTGAGGTCACATATATGGCTCTCTTCCCTCCGTCTTTCCCGAAGATAGCTCCTCTAACCTACGCAACTCCTCCTGTATCTTTATACCCTCCTCTATTAATTTATCCGTGGGTATGCTCAATCCGAGGATTCTATTCAGTTCTTCTACCGCGACAGCCGCAGCTGCTGGGTCAGGGGTCTCAGCTGAGGCATATGGAAGAATAGCCATAGTGGGGATCCCAAATAGCTCAGAATACATGAGTTGAAGAGCTAAGGGACCTATTACAAGGAGACCCTTGTCCAACATCGGGGCTTCAGGAAATGCTCCGTTGTACAATGAATTCTTAAGCCACCTAAGTCTCTCTTCCGGTCTCTCCTTGAACCTGTGGTCGAGGCCACCAATAAGGTATAGTGGGTAAAGGCCTCTTTTGGCAATTAGTTTGGTAAGCTCATAAACATATTCGTTCCTGACCTTCTCGTCCGGAAGTTCCCTAGTAACGAGGGCAACGAGTTTGTGCTCATGACTTACATATATTTCGTAAGGATAAACCAAACCCTCCTCTTCTCTGTAGACATATTCGGGTTGGTACTTAGTCACAACTATGCCTACCTTTTCCATCCTCAGACTGCTAACGATATGAAGAACGGTAATTATACCAACGGCTCCGAATCCCTTGAAACCTGAGATCACCCTATAGCCCTGCTTTAACGCCTTACTACTTGAAAGGTATATGCTAACTCTCTTAAAGCTCATCTGTGCTCCCTCCTCACGAGAGCTACTTTACCTCTCTTCATGACCTTGGTCTCAACGGCGCTGGCGAGCGCCTTTCCCACGGCTAAGAGGTCCCCGCTCTCGTCTACAATAAATACTTCGTCGCCGGCTCTTATATCTTCAGTTACCCTTGCTACTGCTGGGGCGAGAAGAACTTTTTTTGTATATTTCTCAAAAATGTCCCTTTTAACGTAGATCCTCTTTCTGTCCTCAGGGACGAGGGGGAATAGAAGAATTGCCCCTCTCTGACTCAATGTAAACAAGCCAGTCTTAGGATTATGATAAAGGATAGGGATATTGGACATATGGACTTCTCTGATTATACCGCTGGAGTATCTTGTTACCCTGAGTTCTAAAGATCTTCTCAGAACTTCCTCGGCCGCTTCCCTACCAAACTGATAGTAAAGGATGCCGTATATCTGAGCGATCTCTTGTATATCAGGAGAGTTCGATGTATTCAAGCGAGCCACCTCTAGGTACTTCCTATGCTAAACTTTTCGCCCAAAACAGTGTTTTTCTTTATTCTTAAATCGGTCCTTCATTCATCATCATGCGCGAGTCTGGAAATCTCTGTATTTGAATATATATTTAACCTTCTAGGTTCACCTTCATATCTCCTTAGGACTGTTTATGTATCCCTACCCCATACCTTAATGCCAGGGGCACATGATTTCATGAGTTTTTTGAATGATTAGAATGTTATAAGGTGGTGATCCGACGTTTCATTTTAAGTGAAAATGTGAGGATTTTCCTGTAAGTTTCTACAAATGCGTCTGTGATAGACTTGCCAGGATCAGACTATCTACAATTTCGATTAAAAAACTACGAGATGTTTCTTTAGGCAGGAGGGAAAAGCGTAATATTAGGCGTTGTCTTACGATTGACGGGGGTAATGGTGATGGGCGATCCTTTTGTGTACGAGGACGTCTTCTTAAAATTAATCGACAGGGGATTGAAAAACGGGGCAAGCTATGTTGAAGTGCGCTTACAGACTGATGAAGGTAGTTCTATAACGATGAGAAATGGCAAAGTGTTGGGCTTTTCTACGTTTGGGGGCGGAGGAGTCGGAATAAGGGCGCTGGTAGAAGGCGGAATGGGATTCGCTTCAACAAATAAAATGGATGGAGATTCGCTTGATAAGGCTTTGGCCTCGGCTGTTTCAGCGGCTAGATCGGCTTCACGTCTCAAGAAAAGGAAGATCGGGCTGAGCGATGAGAGGCTTGCGAGGGCTTCATATGAAGCTTATCAGAAAAAAAGGTTAGAAGATCTGAGCTTCGAATTTTTGACAGAAGAGGGCAAGAGAGTTGAAAGCGAAGTTAGGGATTCAGTGAAGAGAACGAAGCTCTCTGTTTTCTCGATCTCTTTTTCTACACACATACAGGAAAAGCTCATACTGACAAGCGATGGCGCTCATATATCCTCGAAGGTGCCGAGGTTATATGCATCGCTCAACTTCGTCTTAGAAGATGGTGGAAAAACTATGCAAAGATGGAGGGAATATAGTGGAAGCGGTGGAGCCGAGCTGCTGGAGGAGTGGAAAATAGAAAGCGAGGTTTCTGAAGAAGCTAAGAGGCTGGAGACTGTAATGTTATTCGGAGTCTCCCCTCCTAAGGAAAAACTCGATGTCGTGCTAGGGCAAGAGATAGTTGGACTGGCTATGCATGAGTCCTCAGGGCACCCAATGGAGGCGGACAGGATACTCGGAAGGGAGGCTGCGCAAGCGGGTGAGTCGTTCGTAAAGCCAGAGAGTTTCGGCACAAAGATAGGTAGTCCCTTGGCAACGGTGATCGAAGACCCAACCATACCAGGCAGTTCAGGGTTTTATTTGTTCGACGATGAAGGCGTCCCAGCTAAACCAAGGTACCTATACAAGGAAGGATATATAAATGAGCCCCTTTTGAACCGAGAAACAGCATTCATGTTGGCGAGGAAGAGCAACGGCTCAGCAAGGGCTATGAGTTATGCTGCAGAGCCTTTGGTTAGGATGAGCAACACTTACCTAGAGCCAGGTGACAAAAGCTTTGAAGAGCTCATAGAGGACATCTCTTTTGGTATTTATATGAGGAGCTATATGGAGTGGAACATAGACGACATAAGGTGGAACCAGAGGTACGTTGGTTTAGAGTCCTACATAATTAAGAACGGGGAGATAGGGGATCCGGTGAAAAATCCGGTCATGGAAGTAACGACGGGAGAGTTCTACGGCAAACTTTTTGCAAAGGATAAGAACTTGAAGTTCTTTCCGGGAACGTGCGGAAAGGGGGAGCCTCACCAAGGGGTCCCAGTCTGGTTCGGCGGCCCAAACGTGAGGCTAATTGGAATAGGAATTAAGAGCCTAGGTGATTGATATGCCTGCTCTAGAAATAGCTTCTCAAATTCTAAATTCGATCAAGAGATCGTGGAGCGATGCAGCCGTCGCAGTGATAGAGAGAGAAAGGAGCCTCGTGAAAGTGTGGGATGGGGAGCCAGCTGTCATACAAAGGTGGAGCACGGTAGATTCATATTTGCGCTTGGGATTAGAGGGAAGGCTGTTCATTATTGAGTTGGCAACATCTGACCCGAGAAAGATAGCGGAAGAGGCTAGCAGATTGGAGAGAATCGCCAAAAAAATCGAGCCTTCTGATCTGTATTCGCCTTTGCCCTCGCCGGATGTTCCTAGCATGCGCCAGAGCTGCGCTGATCGAAGAATCGCGGAATATTTGCAGAACCCTGTAAGGCTATTAGAGGAGCCCATCAGCGAAGCCATGAGCGCGGGAGGGGAAAGAGTTTCGGGAACTCTAACTCTCGAGGTCACCAACAGAGCCCTAGCAACCACGACTGGATTCGAGGGTACCGAGGATAGGAGTTCCTTAGGGCTACATTTGAGGGCTTTCAAAGATAGTGGCAGCGGCCATTGGAGCTTCGGGTCAAGCAATATAGATGAAGGCGCACTGAAAGAGGTTGGAAGGAAGGCCGGGGAAATCGCGGATCTCTCTAAGAAGATTGCCGATTTCTCTCCAGGGAAGTACGATGTTGTCCTCTCCCCTATGGTAATGGGGAATCTAGCTAACGTTTTGGCTATGATGTCTTCCGCGCTGGCCTCGATGATAGGATATTCGTTTCTGGCAAAATACAAGCCTGGAGACGAAGTAGCATCTGAAGCGTTTTCCTTCTATGACAGGCCGAGGGATCCGTCTCTGCCGGGATCTGCTTCATTTGATGATGAGGGGGTCGAGACGTGGGACAAGGCTGTCATCGAACGGGGCAAACTCGTCACCTTACTGCACAACACGGCGACCGCATCGAAGTTCGGGTCCAAAAGCACCGGTAACGCCGGGTGGATGATGCCTAGAGCATGGAACCTTGAAATCAGCCAAGGGGATCTTAAGGAAGAGGAGCTGGCTGAAGAGCTGAAGAATGGGATCATGGTGATGAATAACTGGTACACTAGATTGCAGAACTATGTGGAAGGGCAATTTTCAACCGTTTCCCGGGACGCGGCGTTGCTTGTGAGGAACGGGGAAATTATCGGAAATGTGGGAAGAGTAAGGGTCGCGTCTTCTTTCCCTAGGCTCTTATCGAGCATCGAACAAATGACTAGAGAGAGGAACAACGTCTGGTGGTGGGAGGTAGAGATCCCAACGAGGGCACCCTTCTCTTTAATAAGGGGAGTAGAAATAACAAGACCAGAGGTGTGACCATGAAAGTAGCTGCGCCGGTTGCAAAAAGGGGGAAAGAGCTGCTTCTATTTCCTCACTTCGGCAGGGCCCCCTACTTCGCCTTCGCGGAAGTAGAGGAAGGCAAAGTCATCTCCGTTGAGGTTGTGGAGAATTCATATAAGGAGCAAGAGCATGGTAGGGGTGGCGGAGTCCTTGGGTTGATCCTGTCAAGGAAACCTGAATGCCTCGTTGCTTTGGGTATGGGAGAAAGAGCGTTCGAGCAATTAGCCGAAGAGGGTGTCAAGGTATATTTCTACCCGAGCAAGGAAGGAGAGATGCCTCCGCTTGAGCAGGCCATAGAGGCCGTAGTCAGCGGTAAGCTGAAAGAGGCAACAGAAGCCGTGGAAGCTGAAGAGGAACACCGAGGTCATCATAACAGAAACGAGGAATAATAGAGGACCGTTGCTATGGTCTTCGCATCCTCTATCTCGTTTCTTCTCACCATCTCAAGCACCTCTTCTAGTGGTATCCATAGGTTCTCTATTAACTCGCCCTGCTCTCTGCTCGGCTTACCTTCGCGGAGGCCCTCCGCTAAAAATACATGCAGGATCTCATCGGATATACCGGGAGATGAATAGAAGCTCATGACCCTCGTCAGCCTTTCCGCCTCATACCCGGTCTCCTCTTTCAATTCGCGTTGCGCCGCCTTTTCAGGATCCTCCTTTTCCTCGAGAGTTCCCGCGGGGAGCTCCAGAATCCATTTGCCGATAGCGTGCCTATATTGCCTTATGAGAAGGATCTTTCCCTCCTTTACCGGAAGGATGACGACTGCTCCCGGGTGCCTTACGATTTCTCTGTATGACTCTGAGCCGTCTGGCGATCTAATGCTCCCAGCGAAGACCTTTATCCTTTTGCCGGAGAAACGAATTTCCAAAGTAGGTCTCACCGAAAGTGATCGTTTTGAGCATTAAAGATAAGAGCTCGCTGCTGCTGTCTAAAAAGCTTTCGCTTATCCTTTTCACAGTTTATATGCTGTTCGGGCTGGCTTATTCCTCTTATAGCTACCAGCTAAGGTATTATGCAGAAAGTAATGGTATAAGGTATTCGCTTCAATCAGAGCTCGAGTCCCTCTCCTACTTGGGCGTCGCATTATTCATACTTTTCATAGGAAGAATTTCTGATTCTGTTGGAAGAGAGAGAGCGGTTTTCGTGACTTCAATCGCCGGCTCCTTATCCCCTCTACTCGCTATCTCAAGCGTTTCTCCCGCGCTCTTTTTCCTTTCCGTCCTTTCGCTTAATGCGGCATTCCTAGGGGGGGCTGTCGCTAGGAATTTGCTAGCTATAGAAGTCGGAGGGTTGAGGACCGGATCAGTAGTCGGCATAGCGATGATGGGGACGGCCTCTGCTATGGTAGTAGGACCAATAGTGGGGGATTTCATCAAAGGTATTTGGGGCTTTTCTGGTGTTTTTTTATTTTCCTCTATTATGTTCGCTCTCTCAGCCTTACTTCCCCTTTCCATAAGGACAGGCAGAGGGAAAACTTCAAGCGTGGGACCCGGAATAGTTTCTATTCCAAAAGAGCTGAGGGGGTTTGCGGCCTTTGCTATTTTGGATAGGTTCGCATATTATATATGGGTGCCATTGATATTCGCTCTCACGGCCTCAGAGGGCATCTCGATCGGCAGCTCCGCACTATTGTACTCCATCCAAAATGCGTCTTGGCTTGTTCTGCAATTCCCTTTGGGTATAATTGCCGACAAGATAAATCCAAAATTGCTGCTTTCCTTTTCAGAAGTAACTACTTCTTTATCTGCCATTATGCTAGTTTTCGGCCTTTCTGGAACGGGGGGCTTTCAGGCCCTTTCTTTAGCTTTTGCCCTTCTAGGCGTCAATGTAGCCTCGTGGGCACCGAGCTACAATTCCCTGTTCATGAAGAAGACAATGAACGCCGAGAGGGGAAAATATCTAGCAGCTATAAATTTCTATGCGACCCTGGGGGCGATGCTTTCTCCATTTATAGGTGGTCTTTTGAGGAGTACGATCCCCGGTGGATTTGGACATCTCATATTTGCCGCGATCTTGCATGCTGCAAATGCCGTGTTTATTCTCAAGATTAAGTGACCTCTTTCTCCGCCCTGAAAGGCGAGACCTTCGGTTGTAATCATTATTGTATTTATTTCTTTGGTTATAAAGAAATAAAAATATTAAAATATTTTTTATAAAAAAAATTTATAATGGAAATTATATAACATTATAAAAAAGGGTGGGAAATTGTCAAAGGAGGAGATCCCAAAGGAGAAGCTCCTTTGG
>JAEMPT010000102.1 GCA_022759165.1 Thermoprotei archaeon | reverse complement strand
ATTCGAATATTTTGAAAACGTTCGGATTGACTTTTCTTTAAAAAACATGGATAGAATAAGGAGTTAAGAAGTTACTTATCTGACATCATCCTTGCCCCTAAAAGTGGCGAGGCTTGTTGTTCATTTGATCAGGTTATTTATAAATGTATCCATGGGTAATATTCTATATTGGAATTTGAAAATTAATTTCCGTAAGAGAGTTTGAAAATGTGCCAAATATTGATTAATATGGTAATACCAATCAAACCTGTTTTAAACCAAAAAATATAGTATATGTGAACAGCGGTGCCTTCTATGAGATTAGGAGGTAAGGTGGAGAGGGCTATCGATAATAAAAAGTTCCTAATAAGAATCGAGGGAAAAGAAATACCGCAGATCGGCGACGTTATACTCTCCCCAGATTTGAGACCTATGGGTAAGGTAGTTGACATTTTGGGGAATGTAGAGTCCCCACTTGCTTTAGGCGTTACTCTAAGGGAAGATGTAGATGCTATTAAACTTATAGGAAAAAAAGTACATTTCTCAGGCACTCTTCAGAAAAGGCCCGCTCGGAGGAAGAAATAGAATGTCAACCAATTTAGATGATTATAGACATCAATGCTCTGATATAATAGTAGACCATGAAAGAGGAGAAATTATCTGTAAGTCGACAGGAGAAGTTATAGGAAGCTTGCTGGACTCTGGCCCAGAGTGGAGGGAGTTTTTAGATGGAGAAGGGAAAGCCAGGTCAAGAGTTGGATCACCTCTCACTAAGTCTATGCACGATTATGGAATCTCCACAACGATCAGTGAGAGAGACATAAGAAGGCTGAAGTACTCCCAGCGAATGAAGATGTACAACCTCAGGAGAAGGATGGCTTCTACAAGAATGAGGAAAAGCAAGAGGATGATTGATGCTTTGACTATACTCAGGCAAGAGGTTTCTAGGCTGCAGCTTCCTCAGCTCGTGTTGGAAAATGCTGCTTTGCTAATTAGGAAGGTTGTGGAAAATGGCCTCGGAAGAGGGGAAAAGATCAAATCTTATATAGCTGCTGCAATTTACATTTCATGCAGGCTGTCAAAGATACCAAAGTCTTTCGCCTCCATAATAAGCGCTCTAGAAGTTGATGAGGAAAGTGCCAGATATGCATATAGGAAGTTGGTGGAACTCAGTGGAGGAAAAATAAATGCTAGGGTGTACAAACCAATTGAATATGTCCCTACATTCGTTAAGAAACTCAACCTTGGTCCGGGAAGCGAAAAATTGATGTACAGACTTTCCAAAGCAGTGGAGAAATCTCCCATGCTGCAGGGGAAATCTCCTATAGCAGTTGCTGCAGCAATAGCTTATGTTTCTTCCGCAATTATGGGAGAAAAGAGAAACCAAAGAGACATCGCATCAGCCTTTGGAACATTTACAGATGTAGCTGTCAGAAATAGGTATAGAGATATAGTGGATAACTTATATATCGAGGTAATGCTCTGAGTTTTTACTTTTCTATATACTTCCTTTCGATGTAAGTTATCGCTATGGTCAAAAGCCCCGCGGCTCCCACGCCAATTAATAAAATGCTGATGAACCCTGAGGCGAATACTGCCGACTTGAGAATTTCCAAGGTTGTATTTCCCTCGGCCCGAGAGAGAGCATCTCCCAGCCTCATAAAGGCTATAATAAATATCAGTGTGAGGATCATCCCGATTATATCCCTCCAAACCTTGATGCTTCTGTTTATTAGCTTAATGATCCCCTTTCCTATCAATACAGAGAAAACGCTTAGCCCGAAGACTGGGGAGGAGTTCTCTATTGCGGCCCCAACTCCATAGATCGTCTGTGTGGATGATAGAGTGTAAAAGAAAAGAATTGCCCCAATAACCACGAATATCGTTGCTACAGTCGATGAAACGAACATGATCGGGCTGCTTGCCCAATATTCATATATCATTTCCTCTAGATTAAATCCCCTTACGATCATCGCACCGCTTATAATAATACCTATTACCAGAGTAGCGTACTGTAAATAACCTAAGAAGGATAATAGTACCACAGATAATATGATTATCCCCGGGATCCCCAAGAAAATTCTCGAGAATCTGGGCTCAAATATAGCCTTCTTCAGATACTTCCCTAAAAGGATGTATGTTTCCTCTACGCCCCTCAGCTGTTCTACGACAACCCTCTTTACGGATACTATAGGCAAAACCGATTGGATCACGGGGATTACGAGCTCATCCTCCGTACCATCACTAACGATTATGGCTCCATCTAAACCATAGGAGCTCTTTAGCTTTTCGACGTCGTTCTTTATTCGCAAATCTCCTTTTACTGGGTCGCTCTCATCTCCTCCTACAAGCGCTACTTCCGCTTTCACACCCTCGTTATTTAGCTTCTCTAGTAACTGCAGTCCGGCGAAAATCACATTGAGGTCGCTATCTTCAGGAGAAAGCTTTGCGAACTCTATAGCTGCTTTGAGCAACTCATCTTTTCCTATTATAGGTGTCTTAATGCCTGTAACCTTCTCGATATCGTTGTCCCTGTCTATAATCAGCACCAGTATCTTTTTATCTCTCAATTCTGAACGCCCTTAACAAGCACTAAAAGAGAGTGCTTCCTTAAGATCTTTTTCCCTGTATGGTTAAAAATTTTCCCTAAATTCAGCACACTATATGCGAATTTCTAAAGATCTACATAATATACATACTAATAGAGAAAGTATTTGAGAGAAATGAGTAAGTTAAGCATATGCCCTATCGCGTGACAAAAGTAAGTTTCTAAGCAAAACTGTTCCTTTCCACCATAGATAAAGCCACACTAATATCAAAGTGCCTGATACCCCGAACCTGAGAATTACGATCGGCAGATATGAATAATAAAGAAGCAGAAAAACAAACCTAATTAAAAGGAACGTTAGTAGAAGCCCGAAAAATCCCAAAAAAGACACAACGCTTCCCACCATCAAAGCTCTGAACAGTCTTCTAGGAGAAGCTCTGCATGACAACGAAATGCCCCTACTTTTGCTTCGATTTTTACCTTCTAGATGAAGATGCCTTAAGAGTTGGTTTTACGACCCTAACGAAATATTCAATTCTGTTCCTTACTTTAGGTGGCTTGTTTTTCCTCCCCTTGGGTTCAATCTTCGGCGTCTGGTTCCTTACCTTACCAGCCTTTGTCAGCGATCCGTGGCTAGGCATTTTTACTACCTCCGGCAACTAATTCCAGTTGCCTCCTTATTTAAACTTTGAGGCAACTGCATGAAATCAATTTCCTTCGTTGCAAAAAAAGATATAATTGAGGAGAACTTATAAGCCTTTTCTCTTGCTTTATATCAAAAAGCATTGCTCTTTAAGTCGAAGCATATAATAAGCTCCATAGATTTTATACTTCTTGAGGGTAAGGATACTTAACGTTTTAAACCTGATTGAAGGCGCTTAATCTATGCGTACAAGAAGGTCGATTCAGACATTCAATGAGGAAGAGAATGAGGCTACAAGATCGTTTGGCAAGGTCTCCTGGGCCAGCACTTGCCCTTGGCATCGCACTCAAGAAAATTGATCGATAAAGCAGAAAAGCAGGTCACAATATCATGATATCTAACGATTGGGGGAATGGAGATTGGCTCTTAATGAGCTCGTCATGGATGTTATTTCACTGACACAGAGAAACGAAGTAAGGGAACTTGTAGAGAGAAGGTTGCAGCAATTCAAGACGCTCGGAAAAGAGGGTAGCTGTGATGATATATTTTCAGAGCTATCGTTCTGCATACTCACTGCGAACTTTTCCGCTGAGAAAGGCATAGCCATTCAGAAAGCAATTGGAGTGGGCTTCTTAATGATGACGCAGCAAGAGCTAGAACAAGCGCTTAGAAAGATGGGTCACAGGTATCCGCAAAAGAGGGCTGAGTTCATTGTAAAAAACAGGCCTTTGTACCAGGAAATTTGCCGAATGGTGAAAAAAGATGGATCGGGAAAGACCCTCAGGGATTGGCTCTGTAAAAATGTTTACGGCTTTGGCTTAAAGGAGGCCAGCCACTTTCTCAGAAATGTTGGATTCAGCGATGTGGCAATTATAGATTTTCATATCATAGATTTGCTCGCCAAATACGGACTAATTGAGAAGCCAAAGTCTCTTACGAGAAAGCGGTATATCGAGATAGAGAAGATCCTCGAAGCGGTTGCTAAGCGAATAGGGATCGGGCTAGATGCCCTTGATCTCTATTTATGGTTTATGGAAACTGGTAAAGTGCTCAAGTAAACTTCCCAATTCCATAGGCTTGGCTTTAGTTTTCAAGGGAGTTCATGTTTTCATTTTCATCCATAATCGAGTTTTTACAACTGAAAGCCTCGCCTTTTAAGACGGGAGTTCCTGCCAAGGCGGGGAGGATGTCAGACTTTCACGAAAAGAGTCTCTAGCGTGAAAGGATAATCAGAATAAAAATAAAAATATCTCTTCTCCTATAGTCCAAATTTCATGATAAGCGAAAATGCCTCTATTCTCGAGTTTCCTCGCCAAAGAGTTGAGGAACTTCGTTTCCCTGGTTATTACACTTTCTTTTCTAACCAGGCTCCTCAATGGCTCGCTGACTACCAGAGTCCTTGTTGGTATTGATTCTATAAATTCAACTGGATCTATCTTTTTCGTTCGTGCGATCACGCTGAGTACTCTGAGCATCAAAGTGATGTCAGCACGCTTGATGTTGAATTGAGAGAGCAAAGATTTATAATCTATTTCGCAAGCATCGGAATGAATGACGATTAACTTCAAATGGCTCGTTGAAGCTTTATTCAGCTCCTCGATCACCTCTTTTCTCGAATCTATTGCTATGTAAACGGTTCCTGCCGGCAATTCTTTTGAAAAATATAGAGGGAAAGTACCGCTTCCGATGTCTAGCACTACCTTGCCCCCGATCATCTTGAAGGTATCAGTTAACCTTTCTATGAGCTGCTCAAGGTATTGCCCTCTTTCTAATATGCTGACTTCCAATCCTTCGTCTGTTCTGAATTTTCTCGTTTCATAATATTTCATCATCTTCACTTTTTTCACAAGCATCTTGAACTCTTTCAATCTCTTGTAGTTATAAGACGAACCGCGCTCCTCAATTTCTTTTAATAGCTTCCTCATTTCAGGGATATTCAGTATTTCATCCCTTCTCTTGGTCACAAATTCAGCTCCTATTTCATTCGCTAGCTCGCTTAGTATAAGTTCTCTATAATCATTCATCTTTATCAACATACAGATTTTTTGCTTTAAAGAAAAATATTAAGCTGACCTCCTCTCTGCTATAAAGCGAGGCTTTCATAAATAGAGAGTTTCATTTATAACGATGAAGGGGATCTTGTATTTTTCGGCTGAAACCTTTACACTTTTAGAGAGAATGCACCGTTTTATCTTAAAAAATTTTTTATTATATGACAAATCTTTTGAATAAAATACGATTAAAGACACAAAAAGCTTTTATTTATTGAACATATATGAGTTTGTTTATTAAAGGGTTTTCCATATGAGCGAAAATATCCTTAGTGAAATAGAAAGCAAAAAAATTAGGTGGGTAAATCTATTGTTAACTGATATAGTTGGTCAGCTCCACCTCGTTACAATTTCATCGAAACTTGTGAATAACGAAAGTCTAAGAGAAGGATTTGGAAAGCTGGACGGAAGCAGTGTACCAGGATTCAAGGAGATTTTTGAAAGCGATCTCGTCCTGAAGATAGCGCCTGACACTTTTAAAGTGGATCCATTTTTCGAGGGAACGGGAGACGCTTTTTCTCTAATATATGATATGTTCGGAAAGAACAGGCTTGGAAGAGACCCAAGGTTCGCTGCTGAAAAAAGCGGGGACCAACTTAAAGCAGAAGGATACACTCCATTTGCAGCAGCGGAGTTGGAATTCCATATATTCGACGAAGTAAAGGTCTGGGTATCAGGGACGTCATCTGGCTATATAGTTCGTTCCAAGTCAGCAGGTTTTGAAAAGAAAAAGGACTACTCGTTGCCACCAAAAGGCGGTTACTATGTTCCGCCTCCCATCGATGACTCCATAGAAATAAGGAAGGAAATAAGTGAAATATTAGAAGATGCCTTCAAAGTGAGGGTCGAGGCTCACCACCATGAGGTAGGAGCGGCAGGCCAGGGAGAGATCAACTTCGAAATGTCTGGCCCTGAAAAACTCGGAGATTCCGTGCAAATTGTGAAATATGTCTCCAGGATGGTAGCAGTTAGGCGGGGGAAGATCGTAACGTTTATGCCTAAACCGATACAAGGAGATAATGGCAGTGGAATGCATATTCATGTCAGCCTGTGGAAAGGTAATAAAAATGCATTTTATGAAGAGTCAGATAACTATGCCATGCTGAGCCAAGAAGCGAGGTACTTCATAGGCGGTCTTCTTTATCATGGTAGAGCGCTTTCCGCAATTGTCTCGCCAACGGTCAACAGCTACAAGAGGCTTCTACCTGGTTATGAAGCACCGATCTTCTTAGCTTGGAGCAGGGGGAACAGAAGCGCTGCTGTTAGAATTCCCTCCTATTACAAGAATTCAGAAAGAACGAAAAGGATAGAATACAGGCCCCCAGACCCTTCGGCCAACCCTTATCTAGCTGTATCGGCAGTACTTATGGCTGGTCTAGACGGAATAAAAAGGAAGATAGATCCGGGCGACCCGGTGGATGAGAACATCTACCACATGCCAGAGGAGAAGGTAAAGGCTCTTGGGATTTCCAAGCTACCTTCATCTCTCGACGAAGCACTAAAAGAACTTGAATCCGATTTTTCTTTCCTTTTGCCAGTATTCGCACAAGACTTAATAGAAAAGTACATCGAAGTGAAAAGAGAAGAGCTACGAAAACTCAACTCAAAGATCTCTCCAGCTGAATTTTACTATTACCTAAACATATAGTAAACTACTTTTCGCTGTAGAAGGGCAAGTTTGAAGATATTTGGACCATATCATAAGGCCTTTTCTTTAGAGGACTTGAACATCTATGGTGGGATCCCGTTTACAACTGAAGGCCTTGCCCTTCAAGGCGGATATGAGCGAGAGCTTAAATCTTCTTTTTCATTTCAATTGCTTTGATGATGAGTAAGGTTAGAACTGCGGTTGCCCCTAAGCAATGGATGCGGGAT
>JAEMPT010000104.1 GCA_022759165.1 Thermoprotei archaeon | reverse complement strand
CAGATGTAAATCGATAGAATAACCTCGATAGAATAACTATGATTTCATAATCTAATATTTATATTTATTATATAAGGAGCAAAAACGTATAATAATAAAACAATATACACAAATAGAGTTGATTTCATATGGAAATGGAAAAGCTTTCTTTTCCGCTCGTCTCTCAACTGGCTGAAGGATTTTATAGAGGCGGAGTATACATAATCACAGGCCCACCCGGAGTGGGAAAGAGCGTTTTTGTCAAGAAGCTAATAATGGACTCTATAAAGGATAACTACATTCTTTTTGTTAGCTGTGACTCGAGCCCAAAGGAAATGGTAGAATTTCTGGAAAAGGTCGGCTTGGGCGATAAAAGGGACCGGATAATTTTGTTAGATTCTTTCTCATCTACCCTCACAGGTATAAAGCAAGAACCCGTATTTGACAAAATAGATCTGGGAGATACTCAAAAATCCCTCTTCGATTTGTACTCAAAATTATCGCAGATACAGGGTAAGAAGCTCCTCATCATTGACAGCATCACCGAGGTGATGTTGGGATCTGACCCAAACAGAGTGATATCTTTATTGAAAGGACTGAAACAGATCTCTGAAAGCACAAACACTATAAGCATCCTTACGATGCATTCAGGACCTGAAAGCCTCCAGGACGTCTTGTGGGTCTTTGAATATCTATCTGACGGATTCGTCGAGCTTGGCTACGAGCCAAACTTCGAGTCAGTTGGCATTTTGTTAAGAAGAATTAGGGTTAAGAAAATGAGGGGAGTCTACCATGACACGAATTGGTACCCGTTCAAAATAGGGAAAAACTACTCTGTTCAGTTCTATTCCAAAGAAGAGATGAAAGCTTTGGCTGAAGCTGTCACAGGTAAAAAGGAATCTGAATGAAGGGAAGGTTTTTAGATTTTAAAAACCTTCTATATTGAGTCCCAGAATCTCAGCAGCGTTTGAGATCTCCTCAGTCCAGTCTCCCAAGATTAGGGCATAATGATTTCCTATGCTTTTCTTCAGGATTTTGTCGGCTCCCTTTAGCTTCAAAAGTATCTGAGTCCTGCATAAGTCAGATCTCCAATCCCATTTCTTAATTTGGCCTAAGCCTATTCTGAGGACCTCTAGCTTCGGGTCGATCCTAAAGAGTGTAGCTTTTTCCCCAACGGGATATTCTACGCTCACTCCAACGCCCAATCCAGATTCAAAATGAGTCATGAGTCTAAATCGTGAGATCAGCGGTGACGTGCAGTGAGCTATGAGAATTTCCTCTTCTGAAACTTTTGATGGGTTGCCCATGAAAGCTGGTCTTCCTGTGACGAACTCTCCCAGCGCCATCGATATCATCAAAGGCACGTCTCCTTCACATGCGGCGGGGAAAGCTCTAGAATTCATCAAAGCCATCGAGAGGCAAGCGGTGGTGTTCTTCGCAGCGATCAGATCAAAGCATTTCACCGTTAGTCCACAAAGATCGTATTTCTTAACGAGCTTTTCCAAAGACTCATGAACCGAGAGGGCCTTACTTAATTCAAGAGGGCTTACTTTCGATTCTGCCGCACCGAGCTTACTTGGATCCGCTTCTTTTAAGGTAAAGCCTTTTTCCATCCCATCGACCAGTTCGCTAAGAGATATATTCACGATCTCTGCGCCTAACTTTCTCTTGACATAGTCGACGGAAGTTCTGCTGTATACGAGCCAGTCGCTTACTCCGCCTATTACTCCTAGCTTGCACCTGCTTAATCTAAGTGCACCATTCGCAGCTATACTTAGTTTTTTTATGAAATCAGCAAGCTCGCTAACCTCTTTTATCCTATGCAAATGCACGATCTTCCCCAATTCTCTTAGTGCAGCAGCGGCCTCCAAGGCTGAGGGCAAACTGTTATAAGAATCATGATAGAACAAATGTACGGTCCTGCTCAACTTACCGACCGCAACTATTATGCTCTCCGTCCCCCCGGTAGCTACGAGAATCGCACTCGAACCATGCTCTCCTATTTTAGAGATCTTATCTGGAGAGCTTACTGTTCCGATGAAGGAGGCATCAACGCCTCTACTTTCGAGCTCCTTCTCCAACTGAGATGCGAAATTTTTCCCGATATCCTCTCCCAATGTAGATGCTGCTACTAGCGAAACTATTCCTTTATCCATATTATTCACCTTTTTGAACAGAGAAAAAACATTTTGTAATGCTTTCCAACACCAAATATTTTTACTCTTTCTTGTATGGCACACCCGCGTACTTCGGAGGCCTAGACCTTCCGAGAGCACCAGCTGTAACAGCTAGTGTAACCAGGTATGGTATGGTGTTAAGCAGAGTCACAGGTATAACCTGCTTTAGCGCTGAGATCTTTAGCCATTCTATCGCTACCCAGGAAAAGCCGAATACGTAGCTACCTAGCAGTCCCAGCAACGGATTCCAGTTTGCAAAGTTAACTATAGCTAGGGCAATGAATCCTCTTCCTGCGGGGAGATCTTTGGTAATCGTAGTCAACCAGTCGAGCGACATAAAAACGCCTGCCAATCCGGAAAACGAAGCTCCGATCACCGAGGCAAGAAGCTGCATTCTCTCAACCCTCACTCCAGAAGCATCGGCTGAATGCGGATCTTCTCCACAGGCCCTCAGCGATAGCCCGAACCTAGTCTTGAACAATATATAATAAATTAAGGGAACGAGTACTAAGCTAGCTATAAATATCGGCGAAACGCCGAAAACCTTAGGCACTTTTGCTTGGTCGCTTGGGTTGAAATATCCTCTCACTCCCCAAACAGCATATATGCCATATGGCACGAATCCAAGAGCAAATAAGTTTATTCCTAGACCGCTAATTACGTGGTCCCCCTTCATATAGGCAGTTATCATCCCATGTATTAGCCCGACCAATGCCCCCGCTCCGATCCCTGCGAGGATGCCTAACAGAGGATTGAGCGTTTCCTGTCCGACTACAACTCCAACGAACCCAGATAAGAGCATTATCCCTTCTAGGCCTATGTTCACTATACCTGCCCTCTCAGAGAGTATTTCTCCCGTGGAGGATAATAGCAAAGGTGTGGAAGCGTATGCAGTTTGCAGGAGAATGCTCAAAAGCATGGCTTCATCCATGATCATCGCCTCCTGATCTTTGACTTTATGAGCCTAATGATGCCTGGAAGAGCCAAAACCATCACTATTATTCCCTGGACCGCCTGTACCATCTCGAGCGGAACCCCCGCGAAGATTTGCATAGAAGTCGCTCCGGCCATCAATCCGCCTATAAATATTGATGCCGGTATGATTCCGATGGGGTTATTCCTCCCAATGAGCGATACAGTTATCCCGTTGAACCCAAGGTTGACTAAGTTTGTAAGACTTGTAACTATAGCATATGTGGGGGGTCTTCCTATTGTTTCCATGACACCCGCGATCCCAGCAAAAAGACCACTCAACGCAAAGGCTTCAAGCGCGACCAAGGAATACTTTATGCCAGCGTACTTAGACGCGCTAGGGCTTAGGCCTACCGCCCTTATCTCGTATCCTAGTGCTGTTTTCCACAGAATCACGTAGGTTACTATAACAACGATTAGAGATATAAATATGCCAGAATATAGCTGGGTATTCTCCACTAGGATCGGAAGCCTTCCAGTAATGGGGATCCTTATGGTCCTATCCGGTGAAAGCGGATCGTAGAATATATTTGATCTAGAGTATTCCGTCACCCAGTAGGCGATCCAATTGAGCATTATAGTCGAGACAACTTCGTTAACTCCCTTCCAAACCTTCAGAATGCCGGCAAACAATGACCACATAACAGCTAGCCCAATCCCAATAGCGAATTCAGCCAAAAGATAAAGGTAGGAAGGTAGGGCTAAAGAAGCTGCTATAATAGCCCCAAGGGCAGCTATATATACCTGTCCTTCTGCCCCGATGTTGAATAGACCGGCCCTTACGCTCAGAGCAAATGCAAGGCCGGTCAGCATGAGTGGGGTCGAGTAACTGAGAGACGTATATAAGCCATATAGGTTACCGAACGCTCCCTTGAACAAATAAAAAAACGCAGAAGTAGGGCTGTAGCCTCCCGCCTTTATGAGAATAGCTGAGATCCCTATACCTATGAGAGTAGCTAATGCAACCTCTGAAATGCTGAAAAGGATTTCCTTATATCTTTCTCCCAGCTTCAATTGTAAGCTCAAACAGCGCTCCACCTCTTCTATTTGATGCCTATCTCGCCCATCTTGTAACCTCCCATCATCATACCTATCTCCTTCTCACTGACTGAGGAGGTTTCAGAAATCCCCATGAACTCTCCCTCGTATATAACTGCCACCCTATCGCTAAGGCCCATTACTTCGTCTATATCGCTAGACATGAGAAGGACAGCCTTACCGTTGTTTCTCATTTTGAGAAGCAAGCTTCTTATGTATTCCGTAGCTCCAACATCGAGCCCTCTAGTCGGTTGAGAAGCAATTATGAGATCGGGGGTCTTAGAGAACTCCCTCCCAACTACCACCTTCTGTTGATTTCCACCGCTAAGGCTGCGAGCTGGAGCGTTTATCTTTGAAACCACTATTTCATATTGTTGAATGAGCCTTTCGACATGCTCTTTTATCTTGTTTTCATTGAAAATCATCATTGGCCGCAGAAAGTCCCTTTTTCTGTGTATCCCCAAAATTGAGTTCTCAGCAACGCTCATATCCAAGATTAGACCTGTCTTTTGCCTATCCTCAGGTATATG
Source organism: Thermoprotei archaeon (assembly GCA_022759165.1). Taxonomy (GTDB): domain Archaea; phylum Thermoproteota; class Thermoprotei_A; order Sulfolobales; family Fervidicoccaceae; genus ARK-14. The sequence continues at coordinate 2,429 of JAEMPT010000104.1, read as the reverse complement.
CGCAAGCCCCATCGTATACAGCTTCAATGGATGTGCATTCGTCACATTTTCCCCTTTGAAAAATACCTTCCCTCGCTCAGCTCTTCTGAGCCCTGTGATGGCTTCTATAAGTTCCGATTGACCGTTACCCTCGACACCAGCGATTCCGAATATTTCTCCATATCTTACTTCAAAACTTACTCCTTTTACGGCCCAAGAGCCGTCGTTCCGTTTGACCCACAGGTCTTCTACCCTCAGGATTTTTTCTCCCGGTCTCGATCCTTGCTTCTCCAGCTTAAGGAATACTTCCCTTCCAACCATGAGCTTAGCAAGCTCCTCTGGGGTTGCCTGAGATGTTGGCAAACTGCCTGATACTTTCCCTCTTCTTAAAACGGTTATGTTATCGGTTATGTCTAGAACTTCCTTTAGCTTATGTGATATGAAAATAATTGTCTTGCCCATCTTTTTCAAATTCCTGAGAGTGGAGAAGAACTCCTTAACCTCTTCTACAGTCATGTTCGTCGTGGGCTCATCGAGAATGAGAATCTCTGCACCTCTATACAAGACCTTGAGTATCTCGACCTTCTGAGCAATGCCGAGGGATACATCTTCTATTCTCTCTTCAAGGGGGACCTTTATTCCCGTTCTCTCTATCAGCTCTTTTAGACTAACCTGCTCCTTGAAATTGGATGGTAGACCGAGATATATGTTCTCCAAGGCAGTGAAAACTGGAACTAGAGAGGGGTGCTGGTGGACCATCCCGATGCCGATTTTAATGGCATCTTTGCTACTGCCGAAACTAACCTCTTTTCCGAATACTTTTATCTTCCCCCCAGTCGGCTTTATGTTTCCGTATAATATCCTCATGAGCGTTGTTTTCCCAGCTCCGTTCTCGCCCAAGATGCCGTGTATTTCTCCTTTATATATCGTGAGCGATACTTTATCGAGAGCTAATACGCCGTCCGGATAAACTTTCGAGATATTTACCATTTCTATGGCGACTTCTTTTTCAGGAGGCATACATAAACACCATAAAAAAAGTTAATTAGAAGATTCAGGAGTTTAACCTGTTGGAACCCCTAGCAAAGCCCTGATATCTTTTATCTTCGCCGAATCGAGCGCGTTATTCACTATAAGTGACTCTATGTCCGAGAACTTCACTCCATTGGCAGTTAAATTCTTGTTAACCTTAAGCGTAGCTGATAAGTTGGCGACAGCGTTCCAAATCCAAGATGGTATCTCCCCCCTCATGGCCGTTACCTGCTGGAGAATTTGAGTTTGGTTAACTGTTTTTCCTGCTTGTAGTGCAATCTGTAGGAATGTGTTAAGGTCATCAATTGTGCTTAAGGATACTCCTCCTGAACTCAGATCCAGGATCAAGTTTCCTCCATATTTCGTAACATTACCAGAATAATAGCTGAGAGCCCTCTGTACCGCGTCATATACTCCTACATCAACTCTTTTCTCAACGCTCGCTAATACGAATCCTGGCTTTATCCAATCCTGATCGCTATCAACTCCTATAGCGAAGGGGGGTCCCATAGTCTTTCCCATTGAAGCCCCATATTCTTGAACAGCATCAAATATTCCGAGGCCTGTAGCACCCGCAACGTTATACACGATGCCGGCACCTTGAGACAACTGAGCCTGTGTTGCTGTCTTTCCCTTGGCTGGGTCATTGAACGAACCGGTGTAAGTCCAGAAAACGTTCAAAGGAGTCACATTTTTGCCTGTATACTGCTGATAAAGCTGCTCTCCATACCTGATTCCCCAGTAATATCCGGCTTCAAATTTGTAGAGGACAGGGATCTCCATTCCTAACACTATGCCTACGGAGGAATAGTTATAATAATGAGCCACCATAGCAGCTAGCGCTCCAGCCAAAGCACTCCCTTGCTCTTCCGTAAAAGTGATGCTCAGCACATTAGGCTGGTTCACTACAGCATCGATTATTGCGAAGTTCTGGTTAGGATATTGAGCAGCAGTTTGGTTTACGGCATCAGCCATTAGAAATCCAACAGCCACTATCACCGCACAGCTCCCGCTCTGCGCCATCGTGTTTAAATTTGGAAGATAATCGTTCTGAGATGTACTTTGGGCCTCAACCAGCTTTAACCCGAAGTCCTTAGCAGCCCTGCTCGCCCCCAAATAGGCCATATCGTTGAAGCTTAAATCTCCCCTTCCACCTACATCGTATACAATGCAGATGTTCTTCTTAGGCAAATTAGCAGTCGTTTGGGTTGTCGTTGCTGTAGGGGATGAAGTCGTTGTGGGCGTCGGCGAAGCCGTAGTAGAAGTAGAGCCTCCTCTTTCCGCTAAATACACTCCGACTACCGCTATAATTAGAACGACGACCACTATGGTTCCAATCAAGGCTGTACTCATTGATCTCATAATGAAGCACCTAATGAATTCCCTTTTATAGGCGCGGTTATTTTTAAACCTTTCTT
>JAEMPT010000110.1 GCA_022759165.1 Thermoprotei archaeon | reverse complement strand
AAGGTTTTTAGTTATAAGAATTCTTAACATCTATACCTTAAAAAGCGGCATCTTCTAACGCAAAACTCCAAAATAAGGGGAAAAATTGGCCCTTAAAAAGGCAGAATTGATAGCGCTTATCTTTATAGCTTGGGTTAGCATATCATCTTCATCTGTGTTAGTACTTCTCTCACAGACAAGTGCGTTTCATGTTGCTTTCTGGAGATTGTTATTTTCTTCCTTCATTTTAGCTACAGCTACTTTTGCCTATTATAAAAAAATCCCATTCAAGCTTTCTTTCATACCCATTTTTTCCGGAATCTTCCTCGGTTTTCATTTCCTCCTCTGGATGGAGTCACTCTTTTTGATACCTGTAGCCCTTAGCACTACAATCGTAGTCACCTATCCCGGGATAACTGCCATATTGGAAAAGTTCGTCCTTAAGGAGAGCATGGGGAAAAGGCGAATCTTTGGGATGGTTGTCGCTCTTGCAGGGGTATCAATCATGCTTTATTCGCCGCAAAACTTCAATATCAAAGAAGATATATATACAGGATCCCTTTTTTCAGCGTTTGCCTCATTTCTTGCCGCAGGCTATTTCTTCTTAGGCAGAATAGCTAGAAGCAGGGGCGAAGGGCTTTCACAATATGCGATTACTACATATCTAACAGCAGCGATCTCGGTTTTCTCAATCGGGTTTTTGAAAGGGGTATCTTTTTTATCCGTTCCACCGGAAGGCTGGATCTTCTTGTTGCTCCTTGCAATTGTTCCTATGATAGGAGGGCACACAGTAATGAATTACTTGTTAGTAGAAGAAAAAGCCTCTTTCGTCTCTTCCATAGCTTTGGGAGAACCACTTGGTGCTACTTTGTTGAGCTATTTTATTCTTGGGCAGCGAATTTCTGGGTATATGCTCATAGGTATGGTACTTACTATCGTTGGCATGTTCTTGATAATCGGCGAGAGGGCTTTCTCCAAGAAATAAATGCGCCAACGATATAAATTTTGTCAGAAAATACAAGATAAAATACCTGTGCATTTCAAGTTAAATAAAAGATTTTCAGCTTTTTCAGCATCATACCTAATCTATTCCAATGCTATGGAAAGCAAGACTCTGCTGTAAATGGATTTAAACATAGCTTAGATTAAATTCATAACTAAAAAAGATAATATTATATTTTGATTTAATACTATCGCAGGAACTGCTTTACTTTAGATATGGAAATACAGTCAGCTTAGTCGGTTCTTTAAATCGTTAAAATTTTCAACGAATTTGCAGATTTCTTTATTTACAATATTTGTGAATTTTTCTTTAAGAACAAACACTTTAATATATACGTCAATTATAATTTCTCGAACTTTTCAGTCGTTTTGGTGAAAAAACAATGGCTCTATTTGTAGATCTATTAACAGCTCAACTTTTTTCTATGGCAGCAGCATTCATTCTTACAGGCTATTCTTTGGCAAAGCTATGGGTAACACAAAACAGCCATGAAGAAGCGATAAATAAACTAAAGCCATTCAGTATTCCAGCGCTAATTCTAGGGGCTTACATAACGATTACCGGACTATATGGCAGTATGCTATGGCCTTTGCCGGGAAGCTATAATTTATTGTTCTATGACCTTTATCCATTGCTTGGATTAGGCCTCATCGGAATCGCTATGACAATAAGAAGTGGATATAAATTAGAGTATATGGGATTCCTCGCTCTCATTTTAGGATTAATCACGGCGTATTATGGATATATGGGTTATGCTAACAACATGACAAAGGAGCCTTTTGCGCTGTTTCTTTTATACGGCGGCGCTGGACTGTCATCTATATTATTCTACCCTATATCATATCAAATAGATAGGGGCAAGATAAACAGAATATTGCTGATAGTAGAGGTCGCGCTGCTTGTGCTGACTGGTTTGCTAGCAACATACATAGCTGCTGGTGCTATCCCCTCACACTTGAAGATGTTTGCCAATTGGGCGCCGTTTATCTAAAAACTCTCATTTTACATTATCTTTTTTTCTATCGAACTCCACAAATATCTCAGCGTTATATTTTTCCTTTGCTTCTCTCTTAGCTTCGCTTAAAGCTTCCTCGAAGTCCTCCATATTATTCTTATCCATTATAATTATCATATGCCCTTCCAAAGTTTTCTCATCAATATACCTCATCTTCAGCTCTTCAACGGAAAGCCCTCTGCTTTCAAAGCTTTTCTTTATTCCTTCGACGATCCTCAGGGGAGGAGCGATGTCGCTTACTTTCAAAGTTAAATCCTTAAAGGATTTCAAAAGTTCGTAGAAAATGTAAAAAGTCAATGCTATCGATCCCAAGTAATCGAAAATGTAACTATACACAGCACCTGTTAAGGAAGACGCTATCACTGTGATTCCTTCGATAACTTCGCTAACGGTGAAGGTGGCATAATAACCGAGGGGGCCTCCTCTACTTTCTTTAGAAAGGGATATAGCTACCAGATAGCAGATTAGCCCTAAAGCGGCCATCACAGGAGCACCCAGCGAAACAGTGTAGGCCTTCGGAGACAGCACTTCCATCAGAGCTATTCCTGCTACGAAGGAATAAGCCATGAGGGTAAATATGGAGCCACCGAACTTTAGTCTGACATGCCCGAAGTGATGATTCTCGTCGGGTGGCATACTGCTCTTCTTCATGAATGCCAATATGAGCACGAGCGAGGCTAAGTTCGCCATAGATGTAAGGGCGTCAACGAGAACTGATTTGGAATGATAGATAATTCCGCCTGCTATTTTGAATATTCCACCAGCTAATGAAAAAACTAGTATAAGGAGTAATCTATCTTTTTCTTTTCTTAACATTCCGTTAAACCTCTACTCCAAAGTTATCATTCTCCTCATACTGGCTAAGTGCCTCAGCAATCTTATCCTTTCTTTATTCGCCAAAACTGGAACAAGAGCTATCCCGGTGACAAATCCCCCTACATGTGCCCAGAATGCTATCCCAACTGATGGACCTACTAGTGAAACGAAGGCCAAGATTAATTGGTATATGAACCAGAAGCCTATGAATGCTATAGCAGGTATCCTAAAGAGAATGGGAAATATGAACCAGAGCCCGACCGCTCTAATAGTGCCTGCCGGATACATCATAAGGTATGCTCCAAGAACACCGCTTATAGCCCCACTAGCGCCTATGGCAGGAACGAGCCAGGGATTATACATAGGGCCAAAGGTCATACCTGGAAACATTTTGAGAGAAAGCCAAACGCTCATCGTATGAAATAACGCAGCTCCGGTTCCAGATAATATATAGAATACTAAATATCTAAGCTTGCCCAGCGCTGCCTCTATGTTGTCCCCGAATATATATAGATAGAGCATATTTCCCAGCAAATGAACAAAGCCGCTATGTAAGAACATCGCTGTTATTATGGTCCAGACCATCTCACCTTTCAAGAGATAATATGGCCTGAAACCGAAGGCGTTTATTATATCATCGAGAGAGGTTGCCCCGGGGAGGATCAAGCTTGGCCAAAAGTATGAGACTATGAAAATAACAACGTTAAGCAAAATCAGTATCTCGTTTACAACGGGTCTCTCCACTTCTATGTTTTCGTCTCCGGCCGGAATCATCTTCTTCCTTCTACCTCCAGCTTCACTTCAAGTAAAACCCTATCTCCATCGCTTAGCCCTAGCTCTCCCCTAAGATATATTGGGGCTATTACCTCTAGGACCTCTCTCGGATGACTTGTTCTGTCCGGTATTATTATCGCCGCCTGTTCGTATCCATTAACTTTTGCTCTGAAGAGCGTTGCGCCTCCGTAGAATCTGTCCTCAGTTTTGAACCCCTCAATCCTTATTCCCCTTTCCTTTGTTAGGGCCATCCTCTTTAATGCTGATTCCCCGATAACCTGAACATTCAGCGTGCCTGGGTATGGCAAGAATCCCAAGAGCTCTTTGATCTTGTTTTTATAATATTGCACGTTCATATAGAAGCGACCTTCTCCTAGACCACTAACTACCTTACCTTCGAGGAGTAAAACGTTGTCCTCTACTCTCATCAAAGTAGATAGAATACCGTAAAGCTCCTCGGCAAGTTTCATCCCATTTTCGGTTAGCTCAACGAATTCCCCTCTCCCTTTCACAGTCCTCACTATATATCCCTCAGCTTCCAATTCATTTAATAGCCTCGATACCGTTTGCTGACTAACTCCCAATGCTTCAGATATCTTAGATTGAACCACCCTAGCTCGCTTGTTTCCTCCTAAGACCAAAACGGCGAATATAACCTTTTTCGCTTCTTCGTAAAGCATACTCCATCAACCTCCTGCTCAAGCGATCTGCTATGTTTAAGGGAACTGGTAGCCCTTTGCCGGGCCTCAAAAGCTTCACTACTTCAAAAGCATCTTCCAGACTAATCTCATTTCCGACGCTGATGTAAAGCCTCTTAGCCCCCTTTGGCTCATTCAAGACTTTTCCTACAACTCTTCCTTTAAGCCACACATAGCCTCTCTCATCGATTTTTTCTGCTTTCAATGGCTTCTTGGCAACTCCGACCGTCGGTTTTCCTAGCACTAACCCAACTTGAACCGCTGAACCCGCCAACCTGGGATGAAACCTACCGTGGCCATCCACTAAAATTAGATCTACATCGGAGAGATCTATTTCTTGAGCTGAAGCGAGAAAAGCGGAAGCTTCCCTGAAGCCCAAAAATCCTGGAACGTATGGGACTTTATTCTTGAGTAAAGCAGAAGAAACTTTTATCACCTTACCTTTCCTTGCATTGTATAGAACGGCGACAGAGCAAGATAGATCATTCAAATAAGATGCGTCTAGCCCGAGAATTTTCTCGTATTTTCTATCAGAGAGCCCTACATCATCTATCAAATTGGCCATGATTTCTTGGGCTTTTGCTGCCTTCTCGTAGTTGAAAGATGGCATAAGGGCTTTCACGCTACAAGCGTGCCTTCCCTTCGTAACTTTTTTCCTTCGTCACTACAACGTAGTCTATATCTCCTCCAGAAAGAGCGTCTCTCCTGATTCCCTGTTTTACCGCTTTAACGGCTATGTCTATAGCTTCACTCTCGCTTAGCCCAGGTTTGTAGAGCTCCTCTATAATACCTATACTAATGCTACCTCCGCTCCCCACAGCTACGAAGTCATCCTCCAGCACTGAGCCGACTGGATCGAGTACAGCTAATACGGGAGAACCGTTTTCGATTCCACCTAACACGAATTCTGCCATCGCCGGAAATACCTTAAGGGAATATAATATGTTCGAGAGCAATTTGGCTGCGCTCCTGACCTTCATCTTACCCTTTACTTCCCCCTCGTAATACCTCATCTCTTCCTTCAGGAGCCTAATTATATTCTGCAGATCTCCGACTGTCCCAGCTGCTCCGATGGCCATTCTGTCGTTAAGTAGGAAGACCTTCTTAGCATTGGAGCTCTGGATATAGCTCCCGTAAGTCATCCTTCTCTCCCCAGCAATCACTATCCCGCTGGAGAACTTTAAACCTACAACTGTTGCTCCCTGAAACACTTGCTCTCCCATGATGCTCCCCAAAACTACATGTTCCTTTATCCCTAATTAATTCATCATAATAACTTTTCTCATTTTCAATATCAATCTTAGAATAAGCTGAAAATATGAAAACGATATATATGAAAACGTGTAACAAATAATCTAGGGTTCTTCTATGAAGGCTAAAGCTAGAGTTCTCGTAATGGGATATGGAGTGATTGGAAAAAGGGTAGCAGATGCCGTCTCTCTTCAAGATGACATGTCTTTGGTGGGCGTTTCCGACGTTTCTTCTGATTGGAGAATAAAGATGGCGATGAAAAAGGGATATCCTATTTATGCTGCTACAACCGAGGCTCTCTCCAAGATGAGGACCGCGGGAATACCAGTACAGGGGACGGCGGAGGATCTTCTTAAGCAAGGGGCGGTTGATTTAATTGTAGATGCTACTCCGAAGGACATCGGTGCCAGGAACAAGGAGGGACTATACAAAAAGTATGGTGTTAAGGCTATTTTCCAAGGCGGTGAGAAAGCGAACATAGCAGATGTCAGCTTTGTTGCTCAGCGGAACTATGAGAAAGCGCTAGGAAAGCAGTTCGTGAGAGTAGTGAGCTGTAATACAACCGCGATCTCGAGGGTAGTAGGAGGGCTGCACGAGGCGTTCGGAATAAAGAAGGCTAGGGTCACGCTGGTCAGAAGGGCCGTGGATGTTTGGGAGAGTCATGAAAGCGGAGTCATGAATACCGTCGTACCGGAGACGAAAATACCAAGTCACCAAGGCGAGGATGCTAAAACAGTGGTTGAAGGACTGAATATAATAAGCATAGCATTGAAGGGAAGCCACAACTTATATCATCTGCACACCGGTTACCTTGAGTTCAATTCACCCATAAAAGTTGAAGAAGCCCTTGAGGCATTGATGAAGGAACCAAGGGTTGTGCTCGTAAGGAGCTCGGACGGTGTAATGGGACTAAACAGCTTAGTTGAGATAGGGAGAGACCTTGGGAGGCCCAGAGGGGATATATTCGAAGTGCCCGTATGGAGCGACTTAATGAAAGCGGAAGGAAATGAACTCTACTTAATGTGGGCTACAGGGAACGAGAGCATAGTTATACCTGAAAATATAGATGCGATAAGAGCGATGATGTTGTTGGAGGAGGACTCTAGAAAAAGCATTGAGAAGACAGACAAGTCTCTGGGAATAACAAAGAGCCTTTACTGAGAAATGCATAACGAGAGGAACGAAGCATAGACCTGCGCACTAAGAGGATCTATATTTAATCTGATCTGCTTACCAGGTTTTTTCGCCATGGCCAACCTAAATGAGAGCTCTTTAATGCTATTTTCTTCAACAGATGTGTAAATTAGAACAGCATTATGGAGAGACTCCGCTATGGCCAAAGAAACATCCGATTCTATAATTCTCGCATCGATGCCATTCTCTATAAGCTTATAGGAAAGAATGCTGGCGGGAGCCGTTAAATACGGAGTGTGAATTATATCAATAGCGCTTTTTCCATCAAGAAACTCTCTAAGCACAGGGCAGCTTTCCTCTAGAAAGCCGACAAGAAGACCCCTTAGCGAACTCATATCTTCTCTCAATCGATCTATTCTCATATCAGTTCTCTTTCCAGACGATGTAGCGTGATACAACCCAGCAAGGGAAGATGCTATTACCTCGGAGATCAACGGTTCAGTGGAGCCCTCTATGCGAGCCATTTCCTCCTCCCCCACCATTTTCTTTACTATTGGGTCATCGAAGTAAGGCGTAACCAAAAGCAGATCACCCCCCATCACCCTCATACCGGAAGCCAAGCTAGCAGCTAGGTTTCTTTCCCTAACGCTGCCCATATAGTATATTGCGCGTAAAGTCCCCTCATAATCGGGGAGCACGCCGTAAAGGAACTCAGTGGCCGTCATTAAAGGAAAACTCTTTCCCCATCCTAGGGACTCGAGGAAGTGCTTGAGG
>JAEMPT010000131.1 GCA_022759165.1 Thermoprotei archaeon | reverse complement strand
TGCATTCTGCAAAAAAGCTTTTCTAACCCTCCTCGCCATCCTCGCCGTCGACGGCAAGGTTTTCAGTTATAATTTTTTAAGAGGCGTCGGCCAAATGCCTTTTCCTCACTCATCAGTTATTCCCCTACCTCATCCGCCACTTCACAAATAAGCGTTACACGAAAATATTTTTTCCCCTATATGTTTAGTTTTGAGAAAGGCTTTTGATGATTTCTTCGAGTAGTTCTATAGGCGCATTTGTTCTTATGCCTCTTCTATCGAAATGTGTCCTAGATGCTTTATAGCCCAATTCATTGAGGCGCTTAATCAACGTGCTGAATGGCGGGACATTTAACTTTAGTCTAGAACATATATAGTGAATGTCATAATAGCCTAAAGCTTTTACCTTCATTTCTGAATATATGACCTCGAGCGATTTAAGGGCTTCGCCAGAGAGGAATGAAAGTTGCTTTCCTTCGCTCATCATAGCATCTATAAAGCTTTCATCCCAAAGCTCCCCGAGCCATAAGGGCCCAACCATTTTAAAGCATCCTAGCTCAGGGGGCTCTCCAATTCTGTAAGCAGCTTTGAAGTTACCATCTTTATCTAAACACATGAAACCGAGGTCATTAATGGCATTCGAAGCACTTCGTCTATCTCTCTTGATTTTAAAAATTGCCTTGAGAAAGTGCTCGTGATAGAATGTCATAAGCGGCTCAGCAGACCTCTCTAAATAAGAGGAAACCCTCACGAAAGCCCCCATCAGAACTCTGGCCCCAATCTCCTTCGAAAATTCCGAAGGATAAATATATGCGGAGTACCTTCGAAGACCTACATCTTTATATCTACCTGTCAAGGCGCCGAGATCAGTCGCCGTGACGCTCACAATAGCTTCTTTCCCAACGGACTTGATAGCTGCATCTAAGTAGTAAATTGGGCTTCCATATGGGTCTATATCGATTGAATCGACTGGAACTCCATTGTTATCTAGCTTCAAAAGAAATAGCCTTGCGTCTGATTTTTCTACGAAAAGCCTCGTATTTAGGTCATTCAGCTCAATGTTCCTTTTGCATAATTCCACTGCTGCCTGGCTTATATCTGAAGCATATGCAATTCCATAGTCGTTTAAAGATTCTAGCAGAACCCTTATCGACCTAACGCAAGAACCAGCCAATGGTTCAACGAAAGTCCTGATTCTACCTCCAAGTTTCATATGAGCTCGTAGCGCCAAAACCGTTAAGTCTCTGTTTACTTGCGAATATGGATTGTAAAATACAGGCATCCAAGATGGTTCAATTTTTCCATCGCTTCTCATATATTCATGTGATACTGGTATATAGAAACGGGCCAAGCCTTCTCTAGCTACTTCTTCGCGCATTTCAAAATTCCTCCTGAGCCATTTGATGTTGTTCGATGCTTCTTTCGATTTCTCACTCTGCTCTGAAATTGTTCCTTTTCAACTAGCTTTAATATCTCTTTGAAACTCTTGTGGTATTTAGAACTTCAAACGACTTACAATGTTCATCTTCGTTCCTTCTCGGAAAATTGAGCAATTACAATTCGTGCATTGGTTGATACATAGGCTAGCACAGCTGTCTTATTTTTTGCTTTCAAGATAATCCTGATTTTTATCCAGAAAGCAGATATTTTTATTTTATGTTGGCTTGTTCATCCTCACTATTACCAATGAATCTTTCTTGTCTTATAATATAAATAACAGAGAGACTTGGGGAATTCAGATGATGTTTCGCAAAGCTTCACGTATTTGGTCCTCAGTGAGAAGGTCCAAATCAGCCTGAGTATCAGAAGAAAGCTCCAGTTTATTGCCTTTAATTATGATTATTTTCTTCAAATCTTTCAGCTCGCTTATCTTAGCGAACTCTTCCGCTTTTTCGCTTAACTTCAACGACGATGAAGGTCTTTCATAACCTATCAAAATCCCCCTTCCTTTTATCCTAACTGCCATATCGAAGAAGGTCTTCCTCATGCTATATACATCCGCTGATAGTCCCCGAAGAGCTTTTTGTACCTCTAGCTCTGTCTTACATGTAGGCTGTAAGAGCGAGGGCTCAGCAGATGCTTCGTGAGAAAAAATATCAAAGGGCTCCGCTATATCCTCGCCTAAAATATCAAGCAACTCTTCTGCGCTATCTATTTTAACTCCAAAGGAGTTCCTCTCATATTCATATACAGCTTTTCTCGATACCCCAAGCCTTTCCGCGATTTCGCCTAAGCTATAGCCAAGCTCTTCCCTCTTTTTTTTCATCCTTTCACCGGAAATCATAACTATAAATTCGCCCCTCTTTGAAACTATGTATAGGTCCTTCGACTTTTCCAGTAGCCTGCTCAGCGTTGAGGGGTTTATGGCCGGGACATCCCCCTTCATATAGATTACTTCGTCATGTAGATCTATTTTCCTTTCAAATTCGCTTATTATGAGGGGTTTAGAGCCAGTGGCCTTGCTCATCGCTTTCAAGTCCTCTAGTTCATCCTTCGTTACCTGTGTTGTGTCAAGTGTTATCTTTATATGTATCCTTTTTTTACTATCGTCCTGAGACCAAGCGATTATATCGATGCTTCTTCTATTCGCATTTTCGGGCCTCTCAATTCTAACGTACTTAAAATTTGACCTTTTCATCTCTTTGTGAACTTCTTCGAACATCAAGCCGAGCAACCTGGAAGATACCTTATCGCTGAACTTCATTTTTTCTCACCTCACAATGAGCTTAAGTCTTACCAACGATGGGAACTCGTCGATCAATCTTTCCAGCTCTTCTCTTCTGAGCTCGTCCTCGGGTCTCCATCTTAACTTTTTACTATGTATATATTTGACCATCCTAACCTGCCAAAGATCTCCGCTGATTTTATATATCACTTGATCTCCGCTGATTATTATATTTATGTCGATAGGAAGGAGGATCTTTGCTCTCAAGTGAGGCGGTATTATCTTTCTCAACTTTTCTAGGTCATCACTGCGGAGAACGAGGCTTTCCCCCGATCTCAACTTCAATTCAAAATCGCTATTTTGTGCTTCATCAAGAGCTATGCGGAATAACAGCTCGTCGTTGACGGATTTGAGCTCATCTAATACCTTCTTTTCTATTCCTTCAATGAAGTGTTCAGGTCGCTCTTCCATATTACTTTTAATGCACCTGCCATTATGGTTGGTACTGCGCTAGGACCATAGCATGATCCTTGTCGTACGGATCCAGATGTACCGTGCTCAGGGTTTTGAACCCTCCCTTCTCGAGTGTAGCGATCTCCCGCTTAAATACTTCCGTTGGCTCCATTGTTACATCGATACTTCTCGCTTTTATTGCGAGAAATACATAGCCGTTTCTCTTCAAGAACCACTTCGCATTCTCTATCACGAGTGATGCTTGCTCAGGCTGCGCTACATCGGCGTAAATAACATCGCATTGTTCCACTATATGAGAGTAAGAAGAAGGCTTCCTGGCGTCCCCTAATATGGGAATAAGATTCCTCCTATCCTTAGCGACCAAGAGGAATTCCCTCATTACTCTTGGAGCGAATTCTATAGAATACACTATACCCTCGTTCCCCACTATATCACTTACATGGCTAGGCGTTGTCCCTGCAGCAGCCCCCAAATAAAGAACTTTGTCTCTTTCTTTCAGAGGCACTGCGGAAATACCTTTTAAGATCGCGCCGGCGAGCTTGCTCCTGTATGGTATCCATTCCCTGTACTCAGTCCCAGCGACCCTGTAGAGTCTCTCTCCGTAAACCCTCTTTCCAGGAACTAAATTGATTGTCGCCAGCTTTTTAGAACCATCTTCGAACTCTATTTCGAATATCCTACCATTTATTTCCAGCTCTTTGACCTTTATCGGTTCACTCAAGTTTATCTACCTCCGAACCTCTTCTTGTGAGGCCTTCCGCCCTTTCCTCTCTTTTCCTCTCTCCTTGGGGGTCTCGATGGTGCTTCTTTCTGCTGCGCAGCTTTAGCGGGAGGCTTTGCATAGAGCTTCTTAATTTCTTCTATCCTTTTTGTCAAATCCTCTACTAGCTTATCGCCTATCCATCTCCCTGTATATGCGTCAACTTTCGCGGCTATAGCGAGCTTCGCAGCTAGGGTCCTGGCCATCTTGCCTCTCTGCCATCTAGGAGCTTTATGTATTTCCGGGTATTGGAAGATTATACCATGCTTTGGCGGCCTTGTTCCCGTTTTGAGGGACCTGAATAGAGCCTTTTCCGCACCAAGCACTTGTATAGTGCTTGCTGGTAACCTCGCGAGATTCTCCAGGCTTCCAGCCAAGCTAATTAGTCTTGCTCCCAGTAAGCTCCCGACCAGCGCTGTTATATTCGGTGCTACCTCCTTCATTACGCTATCGATGTAATCAGATAGCTCCTCCCTAAGTGTATAAGTATCCCACGCCATACGAGCGAGTGTCTGTATGGGCCTTATATCGAAGTCGCTTAGATCAGCTCCTATGCTCTCTTTAGCAGCATTCTCTATCTTCTCAATCTTGTCTTGTGGTATGCCTATTTTAGACATATTTTCCTTCGTAAAGTTTTCCCTGTGACCCAATTCCATAACCAGCTTCACATACATTTCATGATTAGGTACTAGGTTATCCAATTCGGGGAAGTGGACGCTGTACCACTCCCTCAATCTTATAACATAAAGATTGTAAGTCTTGTCTAGATCATCAATAGCTCTTATCGCCTGAGCTGCCAATTGATCCCTCTTCTGAGCGGCCTTTCTCAGCTTTCTCCTAGTATATTCCATGCTTACAACATGAACGAATTCGTCAAATTCTTCTTTAGTCTTAAAGTATCCGGTCTCCAAGGCTATCTCTCTCACTTTCTGTCTGAAGTTTCTGAACGGCTCAGCAGCAGGGGTCACAGATACATGGATTCCTGGAAACTTACTGTTTAGTGCTCTAGAAAGTGAATCAACCTCTACAAATATTTCGTCGTTCCGGTTCAGTCTCTCGGCTAGCTTCAACAAGCTAGATGATGGTTCTCCGTTCTCGAACTTCAGAAGTTCCTCTACATTTTCATCTATTTCCTTCGTCTCATGCTCGAAGTCAGCTAAGCTTCCATCATCCTTTACGGCGAAAGCTCCAATAGCATGTTGCACTAAGTAAATCTTCATTTTGTGAATCATCTCCTCAGTTATTTTCTGTTTAAGAGTTTATTTAGTAAACTACCCCTCATCATAGTAGGGGTTGGAGGCTTCCGGTGATTTTGCTGTTAACCTTCATCCCCCTTCGGGGAGTTTACGTACCCGAACCTATGCCTTCCGCAAAGGCATGGATTACTTCTCTATGTTTATTTGCTATATTTTAATATTTATCCTTAAACCCCCACTTTTACAGATGGTACCTTTAATTTGACCTTCTCCCCGCCATAAATAGCGAGGCTTTCATATGCAAGAATTATCATGGATACAAAGATCTCAATATATAAACTTATAAACTTATGAAAAAGCGGTAAAAGACTAAATCGATATAGAATACAAAGATTCGTACCCTTTTCTCGTTGAGACTTTAACAAAATATTGGGACATTTTTTCAAGTTCACATTCTAAACTAATGTAACCGACGTCGCCCGGGGATAGGATTAAGTTCAATACTTCCGCACAAAATACATTTCCATATATATTTAAGACGTATATCGAGTTAATCTCTGCGTTCTCTTCTCCTACGTTTTTTATGTATACTTTTAACGAGTATGTTCCCGGTTTTTTCTCTGATGGCTTTGCTGACACTCCTTCAATCCTTATGATCTCTGCCAATACCATCATCCCAATCAGCTAATTCATCCACTATTTAGAATTTTATTGAGTTCCTTTTATATCTTGATATGGCAACCAATACAGAGAGAGCTTAATCGAATTATTTGGGTAAAAAGAAAGCCGCCGGCGGGGATCGAACCCGCGGCCCCCGGCTTTCTCTGGCGACCTATTAATTGAGCACCGTACGAGGCCGGTGCTCTACCGGGCTGAGCTACGGCGGCTCTACGCCATTATTTGCAAAATACATATCGCCTGTCAAATGTCATAGATACCACAAAAAAATTATAAAGCTTTGCTTAAAACGATGTTTTGTAATAGATGGTACACGATGTCTCCATTAACAGCATTTGTGTTGATTAACACTAAGATAGGTGCAGAGGATTTAGTCTCAGACGCTATAAAAAAGCTTATAAAAAGTAGTAAGGACTTAGTTGAAGGGAGAGTTTATTCTCTCTTTGGAGAGTATGATTTGATTGTAGTTGTTTCTGCGGAGAAAATAGAGTCTATAGAAGGTTTCGTTTCAACTATAAGAAAAATGCCGGAAGTAACTAGAACAACGACGCTTGTTTCAAGCACGTGAGTTTTTAAGTCTGACTTCCTATATGCCTTAAAGGCTGAAGGTTCTTGTGAGAGTGAAGAGGTTTGGGACTTATTCCCTCTTCTTGACCTAATTCTCTATCAAGGTAGCACTTTCGTCGAACCTTTTCCTATTGCAAATTATAAATATCATGCGCGATAATAATTTATTAATGTTAACTATAATTATTTGATTATTAGAGGGATAATTATGGATTGGATTGGAGAAGCGATAGAAAAAGTACGGAAGAAAAGGCCTCTCGTTCATAATATAACCAATTATGTCGTTATGAATACGACTGCTAATGCGCTTTTATCCATTGGAGCTTCACCTATAATGGCCCACTCTCCTGAAGAGCTCTACGATATAATATCGATAGCAGATGCTGTGGTCATAAACATTGGTACTCTAGACGATAGGTGGATATATTCGATGGAGAAGGCAGCAAGATTAGCTACCCAGCTAGAAAAACCAGTGGTGCTTGACCCTGTGGGCGCTGGAGCCACTAGGCTTAGAACAGAGACTGCGGTAAAGCTACTGGAGAATAGATCGGTCAAAGTAGTAAAGGGAAACTATGGAGAATTATTCGCTTTAGCAGGAGAATTTGGCAAGACGAAAGGAGTCGACTCTGCGATTAAGGATCCAGATATGGCTAAAAGCATCTCCTTAGAGGTTGCAAGGAAGCACAACGTAGTTGTAGGGATGACTGGCCCCATAGATTTTGTAACAGATGGAAAGGAGCTATATTCAATTGCTTCGGATGGTATAAATTTGGAAAAAGTTGTAGATAAGGTCACGGGGCTTGGATGCATTGTTTCAGCTATTACCGGTGCTTTCGTTGCTGTAGAAGGTCCTTTAAGAGGTACATTGGCTGGTATAGCAACCTTCAAGGCGGTTGCTGAGTTAGCGTCGGAAGAAGCGAAGACCCCCGGTCTATTTCATGTGAAGTTATATGACTGGCTTTATATGATAGACGGAAACGCTGTTAAAGAAAAGGTAATAGTAAAAAAGTTGCTCTAGGTCTAGTTATACTAAGTTCGCTGACCTTATCCCAAGACCTTTGTAAGCTTTCGTCCGACTTATAGATGAAAAAGCAAAATACCTTCTTGTAATTCAAGTGTTTTTCGTTTCTGATGCCTGTGATCCTGTTTTACCTTCTTCCTCCAGCTTTTTCAGCTCACTTTCGATTTCCTTTTCAATTTCTTCTATTGGTTTATGAGGGGGAGTGGTAGCTAGAGTATAGCCTATCCAAGCAAGTATTCCAAATACTC
>JAEMPT010000040.1 GCA_022759165.1 Thermoprotei archaeon | reverse complement strand
AGGAGAACAAGCAATAGCTAGCAATTCAATTTTAGAAACGCCTATGCTCAATCCATCTGCCAATTGCCGTTAGTGCAACGGCAGAAAGCAACCCATCCACTCCTAACGCTTTAAGCTCAGGCGCGTCTCCTAAGATCAATTCGAGAGCATGTTCTCCATAATGGCATGGATTAACTTCAGTTTCTATTCGAACAGAATGAACATAAGCATAGCAAAAGTCGTCCTTCGATTTTTCAATTATGCTTTCCACCTCTTTTATCTGCCTCCTAGCAGTAAGTCTCCTCAGGAACTCAAGCTTCATATTCCTGAGCGAATCTCCAGTCGCAATAGCCCTAACAGCTTCTTCGGCTGCTTTTGCCGCGTGAGAGCAAGAAGCTATTAACGAGGAAGGAGCCTCTGCCTCTAGAACTGTATCATTCGGAGAGAAACTCAACCTTTTAGATGAAAGCGTAAAGAAAAGCCTCGTCTTCATGTTTGGAAATATTGGTACGTTTACACATTGGAGAGCTTGGTTCATGGCGCTCTCTTCTCTTTGAAGATCAATTCCAATATTCTTCTGATTTCTTCTTGAGGTAATTTCAGTTTTTGTGATAAGTCCTTGGAAACTTTCTCACTGTCTATAGAAGCTCTGCTTATTATCCTGTACTCCGCCTCGACGAGGGTTTGTATAGTCTCTCTTTTTTCCCATGGAAAAACGATCCATTTGTCCGTTTGAGCATAATAAAAGTCTGGGACTATTACGCTCCAAGGCTTCACATAAAGGGAGACGCTCTTTATCTGTTTAGGTCCATATAAGCTGACTGCTCCCAAGGCTACCTGAAGGCTCTTTCCCGTGTCCGCGACATCGTCAACTATTAAAACGCTTTTGTCCTTCACGTCACAAACAAGAGGTTGAGTTATTACAGGCCTCTCGCTTCTTTCTTCTATGCCCTTGTAAAACTTTATCTCTATCGCTCCCACATCGCTCAAATTCAGCAAATCGCTCAGAATTCTAGCTGGTATCCAGCCGCCTCTCAATACACCTATTATTACCTGTGGAGTGAAGCCAGAAGCGCTTATTTTCTCCGCTACGGAAATTGACGCTTCTTCTATATCTTTCCAGCTCAACGTGAGAAATCTATCGCCCTCACTGTTCTTATCTAAAGACAAAATCTATCCCCCATGGCTTATTGGGACAATCGTTACGACATCGCCCTCATTAATGTAGGGGTCATCTCCATATAGAGATGAATCTGCTCCATTTATAAGAAATATATACTTTCCGCTGGGTTTCCCGTCTAAGTCCAAGAAATCCGTCACCTTAAATGACAAATCCTTCAGGGCTTCGCTTAACCTCTCTGCCTTTACCTCGATAAAATCGCTACCAAAAACCTCCTTCAGGTGCCCCACAAATTGGATCTTGGGCAAAAACGAGCACCCGAGCACTTCAAGCGGCTGCACTTCTCTTTTTATTTATTTTTACTAGCCTAGTAATGTAGCCAGCGATTCGGTTCTGAACCCTTTTGCTTTGCACGTCTACAAGCTTCCTTACAACTTGCTTGTTGCTTTCAAAGCTTTCGTTGAATAAAGTGGGGTACATGGATAGCAGCTTCCTGGCAGTTCTCTTAACCATTGCTGTCCTTACTTTGCCCATTCTAGCTTACCTCTTTTGCAACTATAAGGATTGAAGATGATAGGTTTATAACTCTAACGCGTTGGTTAAAAGAAGCAGGCTGGTTCTTCAGTTACCGTGAAATTTACTCTCGGGAGAGGTCTTCCATCAAGCTCCGGAGGCTTCACGATATGCCTAAGCCTGCCTTCTAGCGGAGAAATTGGTCCACTAGGTAGTTCTCTCTTCAGAAAGATCGTTTCCTTTTCTAACTTCCCCCTGAATCTGTATCCACACTTAGGACACTTAAACCCCTTCTCTTTCCCCGCACTCTCCATCCTAGCACCGCATTTTGGGCATTTGGGATTAAGTTTAACTTCTAAGTCGGGTGCACGCAGGACCCAGAGCTTCTCAGCTTCAAAAATCATAGCTTCGTCGCCCTTCCCGTCTACGGCCCCTCCAAGCACTCTTAGGACATCCCCAGAGATCAGCTTTGAAGCTACAACATTCATCGGATTAGTTTCCTTATAGAATGCGACTTCAATATCTCCGCTAGCATCTTTGATCCTCAAAAAAGCATGCCCGCCCTTTTTTATAACGGGTTTCCCTACCACAACCCCTTCTATCACCCCCATCCTGTATACCCTAAGCTCTCCAATCTTACGAGGAACAGCGTGCGGATCGGTATGTTGGTTGCTCCTGAAAACGCACCACGAAGACGATTTCTCCATATGAGGAGATATCTTCGCGAAAGCCTTCAGGAGATCTCTTTTATCTATTCCTCTAATTCCGATGAGCACCGGATCTGGGCCACGCGGGATAGCAACTAATCTGTTTTTCTTCTTGCCTACGTTGTTGAATAGCGACTCATAGGCGAGAAGCTCCCTCGCAACATACTCCCTATCTACAGATCTCTCTCCCATATTTCTCGGATCTCTATAAGCGAGGAGCTCAAAGGTAGAATCATCTCCGGAAAAAGCGTAACCTATGGAAGCCAACGCCCCAACTAGACTTTTATACCCTTCGACTGCTACTCCAACCTCTTCAGCTATTTCCTCAGCTAATTTATGCGGAACGAAGTCAGTTACGCTTTTACGATAGAAATCAGATAGAACCCTTCTCTTCTTCTCGTCGCTTACATAGTCCAACATTGCTACTGCGATTGTTCCTTTTTTTTCAAACGAATAGATCATAGATGCTTCATCTGCAGCCCTAAGCACGTCTTCGTAACTCAAGTTGCCCTCTAGCATGACTGATACAGAAGCATTACCTCTCGTCTTGAATGGTATGTTTGGGTTGAGCCTTACTAGAAGGGGATCACCAATTAGCCTAAATTGTTTCAACGATTTCTTTAAGTAGTGCAGGAAAAAAAGAGTGAAGTGCGTCGTGCAGCCAGAAAAATTTGAATCGTATCCGTCCAATCCTATGATTAGCTTATTCACTTTTTCTTGAGCTCCTTCCCCTCAACGATTATCATCGTTAGGGTTGACCTAACTTTTGGTAATTTCCTTATCTGTGATGCGATGATTTCTTTCAACTTATCCATAGTATCCGCTTCTATTTTTATGATTACATCGTAAACGCCATATACCACATAAGCTTCTGTGACCTCGTTTACTTTGGTCACTTCATTGAAGACTTCTTCTTCACTACCTATTTCTGCGTTTATTAGTACAATGGCTGAGGGCATTTAGTTTCCCACCAATACATTAATTAAAGCGACATCATATATAAAAATGTCTCTCCACTTCTGTGAAGCAACATTTATAAATGAATAAGCCTAGCCCCCCTATTTCGTGCCTTCGTGAATATGACCTCTCCATCAACACCCTCCCTTTTTAAGAAAATTTTGAGCTTTTCTTCAACTTCCGACTTTCTCTCATTAACGATGAATCCATAGGCGAGCGGACCCCAGCTACTTTGTCCAACCCCCCTTGCACCAGCCAGTGTGAGAGCATTCACAGCCCCAAGCGTTTTCTCACTCGAGTATGGCCCTCCTTGATATGACTCAAAATACTCCCCCATCTTTCTTTGAATCTCTTCTACACCTTGCGAGAAGACGTCGAGATCCCTGCTAAGCACTCCATGAAGCACCATCATCATTGCTTTGTAAAGGATTGCTTGATCGAACGATGGATGGTGCGGCATATACATGAACGCTTCATCCTCTTCCTTTACTCTTTTACCTTCCTTCGGCACAACGAGGACGATCGACCATTCCTCAGGGAACTTTAACCTTGAAATAAGCGGAGGCAGATCTGAAACGTTTGCCGGGTTTCTTAATCTATCGCTAAACTTCCTTCCCCCATCTATTATTAAACCTCCATATCTGAAAGCGTGAATGCCTATTCCAGATATAGCCCCCCTTCCAGCGAGCAGAGCCAATTTTCTATAATCCAGCCTTTTCTTACATAGTTTTGTGGCTCCCAATGCTATCGACATCGATATTTGTGTAGTCGATCCGAACCCAACATGCCTTGGGGGAGAAGAAAGCACTTCTGCTCCAAGCTTATACTTTTCACCGCATATCTTTCCAATGACCTCTGGTGCTTCTTCTGTGAAGCTTCCACTATCATGTACGATGACCTTCGTCTTAGGCTCCTCCAAATAAATTCCTAAGCTGCCGTAAATTCTCGCTTTACTTAGTATATTGTAGAAGCCCAAATGTATTCTGCTACCAGCTTGAACCTCTACTTTCATCAATGCTTTCACCACCTGTGAGCAGTCTTACTGCCTCCTTTTCCGCGTTAAGCAATTCCTGTGCATCATTTGCCTTATTGTAAAGTTCAAATAGCTTTGCATTCAAAGAGAAAAAGTTATCTCCCCATTTGAACTTAGACATAACCTCCTTTGCCCTATCTTGGCATCCTAGAATTGCTAAAGCGGCAGCCAAAGCCTCTGCGCTGCTTAGCTTGAACGCCTTCGTATAGTTTATCGGATTAGATGCTATCAGTAGAGGTAACCTTCTTCTGAGCATTTTTCCTGCCTTCAGATGCATCCTTTTCTCTTTTTCGAGCACGTTCCAGGACCTATCAATCACTACTAAGCTTTTCGCTTCACTCAAATCCTCTTTAGATATCAGCGTCTCTGCATAAGGGTCTAGGATTATGCCTTTTAAATTATAAAGCCTTCTCTCCCCTATCCTCTCCGCCACCCCTAGCCTGTAGAGCTTCACTCCAGTGCTCGCGGATGGAGAATCCTCGGAGAAACGCATTACATATAGTCTTATCTCCGAGCATTTCTTCATTTTTCCATCTCCTAAAGAAATCAAGTTTTCACTTCAGAAGAAAATCTACCGGCTAAATCTTCAAATCTTCTCATTACGAGATTCTTAGCTCTACCTATGGGAAAAATATACAGGGGGGAATCCTCCGTTTCTAGCAACTTCTTTACTTGCTCATCCCTGAAGGCCCCGACAGCGACTGTGCCCAGACCAAGAGCGGTAGCAATCAAGTAGAGATTCTGTCCCGAGTGTCCTACTTCAAAATGAACGTATCGATATCCTCTGTCTCCATATCTAGAGGTTGTCCTAGCATAATTCGCCGCTATAACTAAGGATACCGGAGCGTCAGAGATGAACTCTTGCCCTAAAGACGCGAGCGCTAACTGTTTTCTATAATCGCCCTTTTTCAGAAGATACAGAGAATGCTCTTCCCAAATATATTTATATATTCCAGCCGGGATTTCTGAGCTACCAACAACAGAGTCCTCTCCTATGAAGCAGTAATAGTTAAGTGGGTATGTAGCACCGGCACTGGGCGTAGTCCTTTTGTTTCCAGTTTTCTCGACAGCACCCCCGGCTGACCAAATAACGAGGGAGAGCTCGTCCAGAGTTAAAGGAGTATTTATGAAGGATCTGACACTCCTACGTTGCAAGAGAGCATCTTCCAAGCCCATAGAACTCATTTTTCTCGGGGGAGGAAGTCTGATTTTAATCATTTAATTCACCTTGTCTTTTTAGAATCAACAAGCGAAAAACATTTCGTGAGGACATGGCGCTTCACTTGTATATTGGAGAATTGGTGGACCGGCCGGGACTTGAACCCGGGACCTCTGCCGTGCGAGGGCAGCGCTCTTCCAGCTGAGCTACCGGCCCCCAGTAATAGCTTCGTAAATGAGGTTAAAAAGGTGATGTCTTTTCTTGTTCAGTGCGATCTATCGTCACTTGCGGAATATGTTTTGGAAGCTATTTATCTAGTCTTCGTGTCTGGCATACAGTAAGGAAGATGAAACCGCATTAGAAATCGAGATTAAGCTTTCCTTCTATCTCGAGCGCTTCAAGAGCCCATAATATGATAATCTTAGCTATATAATTAACCGCCACCTCAGAGGGGACATCAACGTTATATCTTTTTTTGTAGGCCTTCTTTGCTATTTCATTGTTTATTCGACCAGATACTTCGGGCAGCATCGAAAGGACCAAATCTTCCAGCTTGACTTTCCCAGCTTCTCTTAGTTTTTCTTCTATTAGCTGTAAATCTTCCTCTCGTAATATAACGTCCGCCTCTTTCCCACTCCTTTCTTCTTTGGCGATCTCCCAGTACGCGAATAATAATTCGTAGTCCGCTCCCAGCTTTCCAGAAGCAAATAAAGGAAGCCTTGACATTTCTCATCTTTCGCCGTTCTTTTTGATAAATGATATCCCTTAATCCTTATCAACTTAAGTGTTCCTTTTTTTGAATAATAAAATTGAAAGCACTGTGCCTACATCGAGTTCCATCAAGCTCTAAGTGATTTATTATCCTCCGGCTACTTTGCAACTTGATTATCTATAAGGAGTTAAAAGACTAAGTCCTTTCTTTGATGAGGTTATACAATTTCTGTGAGAAGAAACTTCCATCCGAAGACCGAGAAACCCTGAACCTTTATCAGGTAATTTACAAAGGGAGAACCTAGCCAAACTAGCCTTGTCATTAATTTTTTTAAGGTTCAACCAATATACTTTAGTTTGTTCATGCCGCGGTAGCTCAGCCTGGCCGGAGCGCCGGACTCATACGGGTCCTAATAAATAGGTCGCTCCCTGAGAAATCCGGAGGTCCCGGGTTCGAATCCCGGCCGCGGCACTATCTTTTTACAACTCCGAAAGCCTCATCTTTTAAGGCGCCGATGGACGGAAAGCATAAGAACTTCCTTTGTTTCAATTGCTTTCAATGATGAGTAAGATTAGAACTGTGCAAGGAACCAATGAATCGCTCGAGGGGAATCTTCACCCTAGACCTCCTCCTGCCTTAACTGAGAAAAAACATAAACATAGGCCTATAGATGAAAGATTCACTCTATAAGATGGTGTTTATAGCGTGATTTATAAATTCTGCTTGTTTTTATCAATGACTGAACAGACATGGTTGCTCTTAACTCCGCGACGGAATACGGGAAGCTCGTCCTTTATGGCAAAAAGGAGGCAGAGAGATATAAAATCTGAAATGTGTAACAAGCTTTAATGGTGCTGGCGATGATGCTCGTTCAAATTGCTGGTAAGAAAAAATCAGGCAAAACTAAGCTAGCCGAATCCATTGTATCATACTTTTCTAAGAAATACAATGTTGCATTCATAAAACACATTCACCACGCCGGTGAACCTCTTGATAGAGTAGGTAGCGACACATATAGAGTTTCTGAAGCCGGAGCAAAAGTAGTAGTAGGGATTTCGCCGGACGGCTTCTTCCTTAAGAAGAAAATTAATGGAGAAAATTTTGACTATGCTTTGAGGGCTATAAGAGATCTTTATCCTGAATGCCAGCTTGCTATTATAGAAGGTTTTCATAATATGCTGGCCAATATGGAAAATATTACAAGAATATATGTGGCGCAGAGCGAAGACGACGCCCTCTCAGTTTCCCGCGAGTTTCCTCAACTATCCTTCATATACTGTGAAGTGTGCCACTCAGAGAGCATCGGTGGGATAAAGGTCTTGAAAAGCGTCTCTGAGGTTACTGAACACATAACAAGATTATTAGAGAGCTCAAAAAGTACATTTTAGCTAACTATACATATTTTTCGTATTTAAATCTCTTAAAAGTTTCAACGACTATATAGTCGTAACAAAATTATTCTATTTTTAATATCCTCCTAGTTGATAGATTCCTTAGCCAAAGCATAAAAAAGAAATAGCTTATAACAAGGAAAACCTTCACACTTTTGTTCAAATAGAAAAAGGCAATCTGCTATAAATTTAGAATTTTTTTTAAAAGCAACATT
>JAEMPT010000117.1 GCA_022759165.1 Thermoprotei archaeon | reverse complement strand
AGCTCACAAGGATCCCAAAGCAAAACCGATCAGGCCAAATGCCATCGCAATCAAGGCTTTACTTTTTACTTCTTTGGCTGTCTTCTTATCAGGCTTCTTAACTAGCTTTATCGATAAAAAGAGTAGCATACCATCGGTTATCAGGACGAATGGCAAGTAGAAAGCACTATTGCACATTTTTTCAATTGGCGGTATAAAAGAAAGCGATATCGCCGCCAAAAAAAGTGCCAAAGCGATATAGGAAGCGCTTTTTTCGCCATACTTTACGGCGGCTGTTCTGACCCCTTTCGCTGCATCTCCCTCCACATCGCTTATTCCTTTCACGACCTCTCTCCCCATTATCGAAAGGAATATCATAGCAGAGTAAATTAGCACTTTTTCACTCAGACTAAACGAAAGGACTGAACCGTAAATTATTGGGATAGCCACAGAGTAAGCGACGGAAGCGTTACCTAAAATGCCGGATTTCTTTAGCTTAAAATTGTAAAGCAATGCTATTGAAAATGTAAGCAGAGCTATAGCAAATGTAAGCGGGCCTGTCGCAAGGGAGCACGAGATCCCAAGGGCTCCGAGAAAAACCCCATAGCGCAGAGCTACATCGGGTCTCATTCTTCCACTGGGGATTGGCCGGCGCGGCTCGTTGATCTTGTCTATTTCTCTATCCGCATAATCGTTGAGCACCATCGAGGAAGCTGTCAGAAAGAAGCTGGTAAAGAAGCCAAAAGCCAACCTATCTAGTGAACTGTACATCAGGAGATAATGTGGATCGCTTATGACAACCCCTACTATAACCGCTAGCCCCATCATGAGGCAATTTGGAAGACGGATCAGTTCGATGTAAGGTTTGAAATTAGGCAATATATTAGCCCCTCTTCGGTATAAATGGAAGCAGAGCATTAGCGAGTGATCTTATATTTCTGGACTGTATGAGCAGCCTACCGCTACCTTGGAATTCTATAAGGAAACCCTCTCCACCAAAGATAAAAGACTTTAAGCCACCGAACTTTCTGACTGCCCACTTCAATCCATCGTCAAAAGCCACTATGTGATCATTGTCTATCAACACTTTTCCTTTACTTGAGACATCGATCTCTTCTATTGCACCAAAGGAAGATACCCATACTCCGCCCTTTCCCTCAGATTTGAGCCATATAAGACCACTGCCAGCGATAGCCCCTGTAATGCCTTTCCACGCAACTGTTAGAGTTATATCTCCGTGAGCCGCTAGGAATGTGCTGTCCTTTAGAATAATACCACCGCTTCCAGACAATGGAATATATTTTATATCTCCGGGCAAGGAAGGCGCGACATATAACTCGGTAAAATCGTGAGAAATAAACGTATTGAGGAAAAACGATTCACCCCCAAAAATGGTTCTCGAAAGGCCTTTGATGATCCCCCCGCTCTTTGTTTCAATGCTATATTCGCCTCTTCCCATGAGGAATGACCCAGGTTCTAATGTAACTTTTTCTCCGTTGCTTAACTTGACTATCAAATACTTTGAGCTGCCGTCACCTTTTATCTCCCATTCCATGAGGAGCACCATACGAGATTTTTAATGGGGTTAAAAGGGGGAAATCCCACACCTCTTTGTGAGGTAAAGATTGTTTTGGTCCCGAATATATTTTTTAATTTTTTATCAAATGAGCCTATTTCCCTAGGCGGATGGCACGTAAGCTGACATAAATATGGATACTACTAGCGACAGATGGTTTCCCCTTTTAAGCCTGGGACTTCAGTTGTAAAGTATTAAATCTTCAATAAAAATATAAAGTATAGAAAGTTATTGAAAGGGTGTTCAAAGCAAATGTCTTACCATTTCTTTGGGAGGGTCGAAAATCAAGCGACGCAGTACGTTGCCGACTATTCGGCGCTTATTAAAGGGGCAGTCAGCAAGGCAGTCAATTTAGGCATAGTATCCGCTGGTGCTACAATACTGATCCCATCACCTATACTAGCGGCTTTAGAAAAAGAAGCTAATGAAGGTAAAGCGGTAGGCATAGCTGGCTTAACTGAACTTAGCAAGCTAAAGGACCTCGTAGGTGCGGGAAAAATAAGGATCGAAGTTCTACATCTCCCGAGGCAGATAATATATGAAGACCCCACATCATTTTCTTCGATGGCTAGGGAGATCGCACTTCAAAGAGACTACATGCTCATTACTGGTGACAAGATCTCGGCGGATCTAGCCTCTTCTATAGGAGTAAAGGTGGTCTTTTACACAGATAAGGCTCAACCTGTCCTAAGAATTGAAAAATTTTTCGATGAAAGCACGATGAGCGTCCACCTAGTTGAGGACAACTTCCCAATGGCGAAAAAAGGTAAGCCTGGAAGCTGGACTTATGAAAGGATATCTGAGCAACCACTTTCTAGATTAGAAATGCAAAGTATATTTGACGAGATAATTGAAGCCACTAAATCCAGAGAAGATAGCTTCGTGGAAATAGATAGGAAAGGCAGTACGATAGTGCAGCTTGGATCTTATAGAATAGTTATAGCAAGACCACCATTCAGTAGCAAGTGGATGATCACGGCCGTGAAGCCGATTATAAAGCTAAAGCTTGAGGACTACAACCCTCCGGAGAGGCTATTAGAGAGGTTCAGGAGGAAAGCAGAAGGTATACTTATAGCTGGAGCACCAGGGATGGGCAAGACCACATTTGCGCAGGCCCTTGCTGAGTTCTATCTTTACGAAGGTAAAGTAGTCAATACCATAGAGTCTCCCAGAGATATGAGACTTCCACCGCAAATAGTTCAGTACAGCAAGAACTTCGCCGAGAAAGACGAACTTCACGATATAATGCTGCTCAGCAGACCAGACTATACGTTCTTCGACGAGCTGAGGGGAGACGAAGATTTCAGGCTTTATGTTGACCTGAGATTAGCTGGAATAGGAATGGTGGGTGTACTGCATGCCACAACCCCGATAGACGCAATACAGAGATTTATAGGCAGAGTAGAGCTAGGGGTAATTCCTAGCATAGTGGATACGGTTATCTTCATAGACAAGGGAGAGATCTCGAAAGTGTATGAAATTTCTATTACTGTAAAGTTACCTACAGGGCTGAAAGAGGCGGATCTGTCAAGACCCGTAGTAGAAGTGAAAGATTTTCTAACAGGGGAGCTTGAATATGAAATATATACATTCGGTGAGCAGACCGTTGTAGTTCCAATAAGAAGAGGAAAAAAGGGTTCAGAAGAACAGAGATTGCTCAGGCAGCTCGAAACACTCGCTCCTAATGCAGAAGTCGAAATAAACAATGGCGTGGCAGTGCTGAAGATCCCTCCCGAGGAAGCGAGGCTCATGAGTAAAAGGTTGAAGAGAATAAAGAGGGCAGTTCAGAAGCTCGGTCTAGATTTGAGAATCGAAACGAAGTGAAAGAGCATGTATGGAGATATAGTAGAGAGCAGGAGGATAAAGGCATATGAGGAAAACGCATCATGGTTAGGGGTCTCAACGCTAAACCTAATGGAATGCGCTGGGAAATGCGTAGCAGAATTCGTCCACAAGAACTTCAAAGTGAATGAATATAAAAGAGTAATAGTGGTTGCCGGAAAAGGCGGCAATGCTGGAGATGGCTTCGTTGCAGCAAGGCATCTTGCCTCTCTCGGATATGAAGTAGATGTGGTTCTCCTATACAGTGATGAACAGATAACTCATCCTGATGCTAAAACGAACTTCTTGATTCTTAGAAAAATTGAGGGCGGTAGGGTCAAAATTTGGGATTTCGATAAACTGAATAGCCTTTTGAGTGAAGGCGGCATCGTTATCGATGCAATATTGGGAACCGGAATAAGGGGGGAGCTCAGGTTCCCTATATCGGATGCGATCGAGAAGATCAACGCTTCTGGAAACCCTGTAATAGCGGTGGATATCCCAAGCGGGATCGACCCAGATAGCGGTCGTCCAGCTATTAAGGGCGGTGAACCTTTGGCAATAAAAGCTTCTTATACGATTACTATGCATTATTACAAGCCAGGTCTAGCCAAGCCAAACGAATATGCAGGCAAAATAGAACTGTGCAACGTTGGTATTCCCGAGGAAGCAGAAATAATCATCGGACCAGGGGATGTTAGAAATCTTCTATCGCTGAAATCGAAAGATGCGAAGAAAGGGGATGGAGGGGTAGTTACCGTTATCGGAGGTTCAGTGGAATACACTGGTGCCCCGAGCCTGGCGTCACTAGCTGCTCTCGTTTCCGGTTCAGATTTGGTTTTTACAGCTGTCCCCAGATCCATCAAAGACGTGGTATCCTCTTTCTCTCCCTCGATTATAGCAGTTGAGGCGGGGAAAGATTATCTTTCGCAAGACTATTTACCTAGCTTGCTCCCTATAATAGAGAAGTCCCATGCTATAGTTGTGGGACCAGGTATGGCTTACAACGAAACAACCTGTTCCTTCACCGAGCAATTACTGAAGATCATCAGCACAAAACCTCTCCGTGCAGTAGTTTTAGACGCTGATGCTTTGAAGTGCATATCTACGTTTAAACCAAAATTGAACGATCGATTCGTTTTAACTCCACACAGAGGGGAGTTATCGAGACTGCTGTCCGCCTATGGAATACCTGAGAGCGGGGATAGAAAGAAAGACTCAATGGTGCTATCAACCGAAATAGGTGGCTCGATCGTTCTATCTAAGGGGCCTGTTGACTATATATGCCTTAAAAACTATTGCAGAGAAAAGAGAGGTGGGAATCCAGGAATGAGTGTGGGAGGAACGGGTGACGTACTTGCAGGGATGGTTGCTTCATTTGCAAAGAGAACACCAACTGCATATGATGCCGCATGTATAGCCTCGTTTGTGAACAGTTATGCAGGAGATGAGTTGTACAAAAAATATAACGAGTTCTTCACCTCTGAAATGTTGGTTCAAGAAATACCTAGGGCTTTATCTTCGATTCTCGCCTATGGGAAAGGGTGAATAGCTTGAAGCTCATATATCTCGTATTAGACGGCGCTGCAGGGGATCCCTCACTTGGGACAACTGCGTATTTATCCGCTAGTAAACCAAATTTGGATTACCTGGCTAGAAACGGCAGGTGCGGCTTAGTTTATACAATAGGACAGGGCATCCCACCAGAAAGCGATGCAGCTGTCCTATCTCTCTTAAGCTATGACCCAGAAGTTGATTATCCCGGTAGAGGGCCAATAGAGGCTTTGGGGGTAGGTCTTTCCTTAGAAGAAGGAAAGGAAGTTGCATTTAGAGGAAACTTTGCTACAGTCGATCCTATTACAAAGGTTATTCTCGATAGGAGGGCAGGTAGGGTTTTTACGCCATATGAAGCTAAAGAGCTAGCAAGAGCAATTGACGGAATGAAGCTCAGGGAAGGATATGTTAGGGTAAAGGAAAGCGTAGGTCACCGTGTAGTGGTTGTCATCGGTAGTGAGAAACATAAATTAGGCGACCAGGTCGGTAACACGGATCCCGGATATTTAAGAAAGGGGAAGATTTCTGTTTCAGCAAGCAAATTTGATAATAGGGTTTCACCATGTATCCCAATGACTAGTAGAGAAGAGGATAAAATCACGTGCGAGCTGGTAAACGAGTTCACGGAAAGAGCGATAGGGGTCCTCGATAGACATCCTATCAATCTAATGAGAAAATCGCAGGGTCTTCCTCCAGCAAACGCCATACTTCTGAGGGACGGCGGAGGTCGGAACCCGAACCTGAAAGCCCTGTCTTCAAAATTCACAGGTCTAAGCTTCACTGCCCTGGTGGAGATGCCGGTTGAGATAGGAATAGCTAGGGCAGCTAGAATGAACGTTGAAGTTTTACCTCCTCCGGGAAGCTCTAGAAGGGACGAAGAATATAGGCTGCGGGCAGAAAAAACCATTAATGCTATCGAACGCTCGGATGTCGTCTATGTTCATCTGAAAGGTCCAGACGAACCGGGGCATGACGGCAACCTTAAATTGAAAGCAAAAATCATAGAAGAAATTGACAAGTTCTTCATAAAAGAACTGTTAGAAAGAATAAGCTGGTCAAATACGGCTGTCCTGGTGACTTCAGATCATGCGACTCCATGCCAGCTTAAATCTCACAGTGATGCTCCGGTTCCTTTTCTTTTATATCATTTAGATATAAAGCCGGACCGTTTGAAATCTTTCGATGAAGTTGAATGCAGGAAAGGAAGCTTCGGGGTAATAGAGAAAGGTAGCCAACTCTTACCTATGATATTAAAAGAGCTTCAAATGATAAAGTAAACGTATTTGCTTTAACCCTCTCCTGTATTAAAAAAAGAAAACTGAGGAAGGAAAAATGGGTAAAAATGCCGTAGTAGACCTGGAATTCAATGGTACCAGTTTTAAAGCAACGATATCAATCTATTCTTCGGAAGATGGAAAGCTGATCTCAAGGGAAGAAATGGGTAAGGAAAGTGAAGTAAAGCAAGTGAGAATAAAGGATAGTATGATAATAACAGGATCCCTTTATCCCTTCAAAATATCCATCGTTGTTGAGGAATTTAATGGATTATCTGTGAAGGGGGAAGTCTTGAATATATTTTAGGGGAAAAACGATGGAGCTTAAGTTGAAAAAGGAGAGGTCCAAAAGCGTATCCGGGAAGCATGCATATTTCGAGAATGCCTTTTATGTAAGCAAAGAGAAAGTGACCGAAGTGGAACCCTTAAAAAAGACAAACGTTTCTCCTCTTTATAAAAATGGCGAAGCCTTCATAATTCAGCCAAAAATGCAACCTAAAGCTGAAGTTATAGTGAGAGTTTCTCTTGTCAGAAACCTTCGCGGTAAGGTGAAAGGTTATATTGAAGTTTTTGATGCCGAAGGGCAAATAGTACTTAGGACGAAGTATAGCAAATTGAAAATCAGAAGATGCTACGGAAACACAGAATATGCGTGGGCTATTAAGAGCGTCGCTTCTTTCTTGAATCTGCCGGTGAAGAGGCATAACTTCAGAACAGGAGTGCAAAATTCTTTCACAGGCAATTCATAAGCGAAAGCCTGACTTATTTTTGAACAATTGAGACCTCGATGTTATCTAGAGCAAAATAAATTAGTGAGTAATGAATATGAGCTACAAATGGATGAACGGAATTCAGCGAACTGACCTGCATGGGATGAAGAATTCACGGACCGAGTGACATCAACATCTTTGTTGAGGAAAGGTCGAGTATAAAATGGGAGAAGACTTTCTCACAACGAGAGAAAAAATATATAAGTTGCTTGTTGAAGCAGAAGAGCCTCTCTCAGCAGAGGATATGGTTGCATTGCTAGGTTTAGGAAAAAAAGAATATTCAAGGATTCAGGAGGACTTGGAATTTGTTATAAGAAGCGTAAAGAAGAGAAGTGGAGGCGCAGAAATCGTTGAGATGATCCCTGCTCGCTGCTTAACATGTGGTTATGTTTTTAAAGATAGACAAAAGGCAAAAAGACCATCTAAATGCCCTCGATGCAATTCTGAAAGGATCGCTGGCCCTTGGTTCATCTTAAAGAAGAGTAGCAGAAAATGAGAATAAATAAATAGATCCCAAAACCTCTCTTGCCGAGGATATTTGGGATTTCCATAAACATTGTGATCATATTTCTTAATTGTATACAACTTATGGTCTCTACTTTAAGGGCAAGAATCGAATAACCTTTTGGTTCGGTGAGCTAAATGGCTACGGGTAATTTTTAAACCATATAAGGCACCTAGAAAGCACAAACATATAGAAAAATTTAAAAAAGTTTTAGCAAAAAATAAAATGACTGATAGGTAGCCCATATACAAAATTGAGGTTTATAACTTAAAGCCTCGCCTTTTAAGGCGGGGATGAATAGAAAGCTTATAAATTTTCTCTATT
>JAEMPT010000114.1 GCA_022759165.1 Thermoprotei archaeon | reverse complement strand
TTGGTCTTGGATGCGGGCCCGCGGGGATTTGAACCCCGGACCACCGGCTCCGGAGGCCGGCGCCCTGATCCTGGCTAGGCTACGGGCCCTCCTAATCAAGTTATAAAAAATAGAACAATATAAAGCTAAACTGAGGCTTTCTATTTTTCCGTTAAGCTTTGAAAATCACGCTCTAATTCCTTTCGGATGATGACTTCTTAAGCCTCCATGAGCCCAGGTAGACGCCGAGCATAAGCACAGCGTAAAATGGTATGGCCAGCATGAACATCGTTATGCCAGATGGGTCGGGGGTTATTATAGCAGCGATAACCAAAACCGCTATGAAGAGGATACGAGAGTTCTGCCCTTTTAGCTTTTCCGGATCTATCACTCTGAAGATAATGAGATAGTATATTACCAAGGGTATCTCAAAAACGGCACCAGTTGATAGAGTTATTCCAACTATGAAGCTGAGCAGCTTAGAGTAGGTCATGCTTATGAGGAAATTCTCGGACGGCGCTGGCGCTGCCTGAAGGAAGAGCATGATCTTCATCGTTATAGGTGCTAGACCAAAGTAGCCCAAGATCGAGCCTAGAGCGAACAGCCCAACTCCTGCCGCAGCCCCCCACTTAAGCCTCTCCCTCTCGTGAGGGTAAAGAGCAGGCTTAACGTATTGATAAACCTCATATGATATGGCTGGAGAGGATATGAGTGCTGCGAAAAGAAGAGATGTGTAGAGTATGACGTTGAACCCCTCAAATGGAGAGGTGTATATTACCGTAACATTATACGTGTGCCCGTACCAGGTTATGTTGGAGGGAATTACGTAAGATACCATATCCTTGGAGAGCTCCGCTACAAGAGGGACGTAAGAATGTGAGAGATCTACGGGCACGAATGTTATTATTATCCAAGTGGTTACGAAAAAAATTAAGATCTTCTTGAGCCTCTCTGAGAGCTCCTCGAGATGCTCCTCTAGTGGCTTCTCTTCTCCCTCATCACTGCCCCCGCTCATATGGTTCAGCCCAGGATAAAGAAAATCACTGCTTCCCTATCTTCTCCTGTATTTTCTTCAGTATCTCCGAGTCTGTAAGGCCCTCCGTATCTATACCCAGCTTCTTTGCTATACCCAGTATCACCTGCCTATCGCTCTCGGAGACATTTTGCTTCCCCGAGATCGAGGCGATGGCCTTATTCTCCTCCTCTGTCGCTCCAGAGGCTGCCTTCCTGAACTCCCTTAGAGCCTCACCAATAGAACGGGCAAGCTGCGGAAGCTTAGATGGTCCTAGCAATAGAAGCGCTATGACAAGTATAGCTATGATCTCTGGCGTTCCAAGGGAACCTGGCATTATTCTCAACCTTATTTTAAAGATTTTATTTTTAAAGTAAATAAAGATATCTTCGAGCTATTTTATGATATAATCTACATCAGATCTAGAAAAAAACCTTGTCCCTTAGGAGGAATAAAAGATCGTTTAAAAATTTCCCTTTAATCCGTATTGATTTTGAAAAATTTATAATAATGTGGCGAGAAATAACTCCATTGATAGAAAAAAGAGTGGCATGATGGATATGGGTAAGAATATTTTTGAAAAAATAGTAACATCTCACCTCGTTGAGGGGAGGCCGGAGCCTGGGGAGGAGGTCTCCATAAGGATAGACCAGACCCTCACTCAAGATGCCACGGGTACGATGGCTTTTCTCGAGTTCGAAGCTATTGGTATACCGAGGGTTAAGACTGAGCTGAGCGTGAGCTACGTAGATCACAACATGCTACAGATAGACTACTTGAACCCAGACGATCACCTCTATCTTCAGACGGCTGCAGCGAGATATGGAGCATACTTCTCTAGGCCTGGCAACGGGATCTGCCATCAAGTACACTTGGAAAGATTCGCTGCTCCTGGGAAGACGCTGCTGGGAGCAGATAGCCACACCCCAACCGCGGGAGGCGTGGGGTCGCTGGCTATAGGAGCGGGCGGTATGGAGATAGCTGTGGCGATGGCAGGGGCTCCATATACGTTCAAGTACCCGAAGATAGTGAAGGTTGAGCTCAAAGGAAGGCTTAAGGAATGGGTTTCTGCAAAGGATGTGGCTTTAGAGATGCTGAGTAGGCTGACTGTGAAGGGGGGAGTGGGGAAAGCTTTCGAGTTCGTTGGCGAGGGGATAAAGACGCTTAGCGTCCCCGAAAGGGCGACCATAACTAACATGATGGTGGAGACGGGGGCCACGACGAGCATATTCCCCAGCGATGAGGTAACCAAGGCATGGCTAGAGGCGCAGGGGAGGGGGGAGCAGTGGAAGCCCTTGATGCCGGACGAAGATGCTAAATATGATGAAGAGATGGAGATCGATCTAAGCGATCTCGGGCCCCTCGTGGCTATGCCTCATTCTCCAGACAACGTGAAGAAAGTTTCAGAGGTCGAGGGACTCGAGGTTGCTCAGGTAGCTATAGGTTCATGCACGAACTCTTCTCTCAGGGACATGAAGCTTGTTGCAAACGCGCTCAAAGGGAAGAAGGTGCCTCCAGGGACATCTCTCCTAATAAACCCGGGCTCAAGGCAGGTAGTCCTTAACCTCATAGCGAGCGGAGAATATCGCTATCTTATAGAGGCGGGGGCAAGGGTATTGGAAAACGCCTGCGGTCCATGCATAGGCATGGGGGGAGCACCGCCCTCAGGTTCGTTCAGCGTGAGGACCTACAACAGGAACTTCAAGGGGAGGAGCGGGACAGAGGATGCAGGAGTTATATTAGCTAGTCCGGAGACAGCGGTTGCAACTGCATTGAATGGAAAGCTGACAGATCCAAGGAGGATGGGGAAAATGCCTGAGATAAGGCTGCCTGAGAAATTCATAATAGACGATAGCATGATCGTTCCTCCTCCACCTCCGCAGGAGGCTGAGAAGATAGCTATAAGGAGGGGGCCAAATATAAAGCCGCTACCAGCCTTTGATCCTCTCCCAATGGAATTCGAGGGCGAAGTTCTCATAAAGCTCTCAGACAATATCACGACAGACGATATACTCCCCGCAGGCGCCAACGTATTGCCTTTGAGAAGCAACATAGAGAGGATCTCTAAATTCATATTCCACAGGATAGATCCTTCGTTCTATGAAAGGGCTAAGGAGAGGGGCGGCGGCTTCATAATAGGAGGGGAGAACTACGGCCAGGGATCTAGCAGGGAACACGCTGCGATTGTCCCGAGGTACCTGGGGATAAGGGCGGTCATAGCTAAATCCTTCGCGAGGATCCACAGATCTAACCTCATAAACTTTGGAGTCGTGCCCCTCACATTCGCAAGGGGCTCCGATTACGACGTTATTGCCTGGGGGGATAGGATAAAAGTAAAGTTCGGAAGGCTCGAGGGAAGGGAGATATTGGCTGAGCTGTCGAATAAAGGAACAGTTATTCCTCTCAGGCACGACCTATCGGAGAGGGAGAGGGAAATAGTTTTAGCGGGAGGGCTTCTCCCGTGGATAAGAATGCGTTTTTCTTGAATCGTTTGAAAAGCATTATGTAGAGTGATGCGAATGGTTCAGAAGGAGGAAATTGAAAAGGCAAAGGAATACTTCGGTAAGATATTGGAGGAGCAGTTGGCGAGGGCTGAGAGGATAAAGATCTCCTCCCAGCCAATCGATTTCTCGAAGATAAGGCCAATAATAATAGGAGTTGCTGGTGGGGATGGAATAGGACCGATAATCGTTGGGGAAGCTGAGAGGGTCCTCAAGGCTCTGCTGAAGGAAGAGATCGATAGAGGAGACGTGATATTCAGGGACATAGAGGGGCTCACGATAGAGAACAGGGTCAAGGTTATGAAAGCTGTACCCGATGATGTTCTTAAAGAGATAAAGAAGACACACGTCTTGCTCAAGGGCCCCACGCACACGCCATCGCCCGGGGATCCTTGGCCAAACATAGAGAGCGCTAACGTAGCTCTGAGGAAGGAACTGGACCTCTTCGCCAACGTTAGGCCTGTCAAGAACCCAATCCTCAATATAGACTGGACGTTCTTCAGGGAGAACACTGAGGGAGAGTACATACTGGGCAGCTCGGGCATAGATATAGGGGATGTGTCGATAGACTTCAAGGTTATAACAGAGGCGGGAAGCGAGAGAATAATAAGGATGGCATTCGATTATGCGAGGAAGACGGGGCTCAACAGGGTTTCCGTTGTAACGAAGGCCAACGTAGTGAAGAGGACGGATGGAAGATTTTACAAGGTTGCAGAGAGGATAGCGAGGGAATATCCGGAAGTAAAGTGGGACCACTGGTTCATAGACATATTCTCCGCCAAGCTTTTGGACCATGAGAGGAGGAGCGACTTCAAGGTTATAGTCTCCCCCAATCTCTATGGAGACATACTTACGGATGAAGCTGCTCAGCTCCAGGGAGGGGTTGGCACGGCCGGAAGCGCTAACATAGGGTCGAGGTACGCTATGTTCGAGGCGATACACGGAACAGCTCCGAGGATGGTAAAAGAGGGTAGAGCGATATATGCGGATCCCGAGAGCATACTGAGGGCCTCGGTGCTGATGCTCCAGCATATAGGATTCAAGGAGAAGGCTGAGGTCTTAGACAAAGCGCTCGATATGTGCAGCATATACGAGAGGAAGATAGTAGTTACAGGAAGGCCTGGAGGGGCAACGACGAGGGAATATGCGGACTACGTCTTGAGCTGGGTCGAGAGACCAGATCTGAAGGAGGAATGGGAGAGAAAGAGGGAGGAGTTCTTGGCTAAGGCGAAGGGGGGAAGCATATGAAGGGCAAATCGATGGGAAAAATGTTCAGAGAGGCTTTAGAGAGACCGGGCCTATTGTTCAGGCCCTGCGCCTATGATGCGCTCTCCGCGATATTGATAGAGAGAGCAGGATTCGAGGTAATTGGGACAACGGGCTATGGGATAGCTGCGAGCCTGATCGGTCAGCCCGATATCGGTCTCGTCAGCTACGGGGAAATGCTCGAGAGAGTCAGAACTATAGTGGCAGCAGTATCGAGGCCCGTAGATGTAGATGCTGATACTGGATATGGAAACGCTCTGAACGTTTACTGGGCAGTATATAATTTTGCCATGATTGGAGCGGGAGGAGTAAGAATAGAGGATCAGGTATGGCCCAAGAGATGCGGGCACATGGCGGGGAAGCAGATAATACCTAAGGATGAGATGGTGCAGAAGATAAGATCTGCTGTTAAGGCGAAGAACGAGGTCGATCCTGAGTTAGTTATAGGTGCTAGGACAGACGCTAGGAGCGTGGCTGGATTAGAGGCTGTTATAGAGAGAGGAAAGGCTTACGCTGAGGCTGGGGCAGATTACGTTTATGTGGAGGCTCCTCAATCGATGGATGAGCTGAAGCTAATAGTGAAGAGCATCCCTGTTCCAATAGCACTGAACATAATCCCCGGCGGGAGGACTCCCCCCTTCACCGTTGAGCAGCTCGAGGAGGCTGGAGTTAAGTACCTATCAATACCGATGATAGCCCTTTACCCAGCTGCAAAGGCCATGATGGAAGCTCTTACATCCTTCAAGGAAACTAGGGATCTTAAGAAGCTCGCATCGATGGGAGTGAGCTGGAGCGAGTTCAATGATCTCGTTGGTATAGGAAGATGGAGAGAGCTGGAGCTGGAGTTCTCCACGAGAGAAGATCTCATAGCGAGGTACGGAACTGATAGACTAGAGGAGATAAGGAAGAGGGAGCTGAAGGAGACGGAAGAGAAGTGGAAGGCCTCAGAGAAGAGGGGAAGCGATGCCGAGAGGAAATAAAGCCAGGAAAATTATATATCCAACGAGCTCAGCTGTTGCTAATGGAACGCCGAAGCTGGCTATAACGTATTCGCCATCTATCTTATACCCTTCGGGGGAGAGGGGCTCAACCTCCATATTAGCGTGGAGCCTCTTCATTCCAGAAGCGAGCAATGGAAAATAGAACTTTTTTCTTCTGAACTCATCCTTTTTCAGCGTCTCCCCGAAAAGAAAGTAGTAAGCCTTGGTACCTTTGCCAAGCCCTTTGGTTAGAGACTCGAATTCCTTTATCCTCTTTAGGTTCACGTAAACGTTCCGAAATATTATCAGGAGGGGGAAGACGAAGGAGAGAATCGTAGCTATAAATCCGGGGAATATGGGTATTCTCATGAATGAGATTGGGAAAGGGTTCAGAAGGAACATATATGAGACTATGAACGCGTCTCCTTTCCCCATCATGCCGAAAAGAGACATGACGAATATGAGGACGAATGATAGGAGGCCAACAGCGAGGTTAACGATTATTGGGAGACCGTATTGGAGGAAGTAAAGCGCATTCAAAACGGCTATGAAAGGGATCATGAGATAAAATGCCTTAGATTCTATCTCCCTCTTCCTCCAGTCCTCGTAACCTAGATAGGAATAATAAGCGAGGGTAATCGCAATAGATAAGATAATCAAGGGGTCCATGGAAGACCAGCCTTAAGCTCTATAGAGAGTGGCCCTCAATTGCTTATCATCGCACGAGACGCCTAAAACAACGTTGATTCCAAGTTCAGAGAATTGAATTTCCTTGGAGAACCCCTCTATTCCATCGTCCGGCCTCCACCCTAGCTTACCTAGATGATAAACTGAGGCTCTGTCCCTGTAATTGCAGTTCCTCTTAACCTCCTCCGCCTCCGTTAAAAATTGGCTCTTTTCGAGAAGCTCAAGAGCTTTTTTCGTCTCTTTTTCATCAACGGGGTAAATGATTGTGAGCAAGATGTCGGTCTTTTTCATCGAAGCCAAAGACTTCTTTATGAAAAACCTGCTGATGTCTTCCATATCATCTACCTCACAAATAGTAATATGCGAATGCCCAGTATTTATTGTCGATCTGAAGGAAAAAGACCAGGACCTCCGTATATTGCCCCGTTGCCTGGGTTTTTAGTAAAATTACGGGGTTCGAAGAGAAGTCCAGCTTGTAAAGCCTCAAATTGGTAGCACCTAGCCAAAGATCGATCGAGTAGTAAGTCGGATCAGAGGCGTATATAGGCTGAACCATTACGCTTCCCGATTGAACGGAAAAGTTCGGAGGAGGAGACCACTGCGTGCTATCCGAAAGGCTAATGGGGGGACCTCCAGAAGGTATGAAAACGGCATAGCTTTGGCTTTGAGGAGAGTCAGCTAGAAGAAATGAATTGCCCTTAAGGCCGAGCACAGCTACGTAAACGTTGGATCCCCGGGGGAAGGAAACCTGGAGGACCTTCGTAAGCCCTGTTTGGTCGCTGTAGACAAGGAGCAGATTTAGGTTTGTAGAGCTCTGGGAAAGCATGCTCTGAACCTGCTGCGTATCTCTCAGTTG
Organism: Thermoprotei archaeon; assembly: GCA_022759165.1. Taxonomy (GTDB): domain Archaea; phylum Thermoproteota; class Thermoprotei_A; order Sulfolobales; family Fervidicoccaceae; genus ARK-14. Next base: position 567 of record JAEMPT010000114.1, on the reverse strand, counting down.
AGCCGTGGAGTTCTGGGCATAGCTCCAAAGAGCAACGCTCATCGCTAATACTACAGCTACCAATATGACCGTGGATATGAGCTCGCTAGAACCGCGTCGCCCTTGCATGGCTCAGGACCTCGTGTAGAGCTGGAAACCTATGAGCTCTATGCCCAGTGTAACCTCGTCGTTGTTTTGATTGCCCGGAATATCGAAAGAGTAGGGATCCCAGAACCCAACAGAAACTTCATACAAGTGATTTGTGTACGGGATGGGAAGGGTTACGTGGATGGAGAAGGATGCTGTGTTTGGAGGCCACGTTGACTCGAATGAGGCCAGATCCTGGTAGGTGAAGTTCTTTGAGGTTACCACTGAATAGCTATTGTTTAGATCGACTATCATGACTGAAAATAGGCCCCTGTCGATATCTGTTAGCGTACTTAGCTCATCTACATCATACACGCTATCATGGAAATAAACCTCAGCTAATACATCAACTGCCATGTACTGAGAGCCATTTATAGAGACCTGAGAAAGGACCATCTCTATGGGCTCGGTTGTGAAGTCAACAGCGTAATAGTTTGGATT
>JAEMPT010000138.1 GCA_022759165.1 Thermoprotei archaeon | reverse complement strand
TGCCCCATACATAGCAAAAAGAGCAAGTTCCGAAGGAATCTGTCAAAGTGCGGGGGGTGGGATTTGAACCCACGCAGGCCTTCGCCAACGGATCTTAAGTCCGCCCCCTTCGTCCAGCTCGGGCACCCCCGCCCATCTTTTTTGTTGTTTTTTGCCTTATATTACCCTTATGGAGTATCTAAATAGCAAAAGGGCTTCTGCTTATTTGATCCGCAGTTCCTGCAATTGACGTGATGCGGGTGAAAAAACGGAGCTCAAACTACAACTTTATATCCAATAATCTAACTTAAAATCGCAGGGTATACATTTGACGCTATTTCCAAGTACGGAATAACCATATCCTCATGAAGTTGAGTTACCCCACTTGATTTCTCTAACAACCCTCGCAGGCCTATAGCTTAAAACCAATGCTCTATCGCTTATCTCTCTCATCTCATCGAGCTGATGCGATACGATTATCATCCCGATGCCCGTCTCCTTTCTCAAATTCATAAGCGATTTCTGAAGGGATTTCACAGAATCTACATCTAGACCGACATAAGGCTCATCGAGAAGTAATATGTCTGGAGATGTAATAAGAGACCTGGCCAGAGCTGCTTTTCTAGCTGTGCCGCCGCTCACTTCCCTAACCTTCTTCTCCAAGTGCTCCGAAATCCCTAAGGCTTCCGAAAGTTCTCTGAGCATTCTCTCAGCTTCACGTTTATCAATTTTCAACAGCCTAGCTGGCAATAGAATATTCTCCTTTAAATTGAACCAAGGCAGCAAAAGGTTTTCTTGAGGAGTATATCCTAATCTGCCATTTACTCTCACGTCTCCTTTATCTGGCTTAACCAAACCAGCAATTATGCGGAGCATTGTGCTTTTTCCTGCACCATTCGGACCAACTAGCCCAAGGGCTTCTCCTTTATGGAGAGTGAAGGATACATCGCTGATTATCAACTCATTGCCGAATGCTTTGCTTATATTCTTCACCGATACTAACTCATCCAATTCCTAGCCCACCTCTCCAAAGGTCTAAGCACGATGCCATCGACTAGCATCATGAGTGCGATGAGAACTAGGCTCCACGCAAACACTCCTCCTTTGTATCCAAGATTGTAGCAGTATACTAGCATGTATCCTACTCCTCCACTGCTCCCTAAAGCTTCAGCTACGACGCTTATCCTGAGAGAATTGCCGACGGCTGCCCTGCTTCCACTTGCTATATATGGGACGATCCCCGGCATAACGAAGTACTTTATTAGCTGTAGCTTCTGCGCCCTCATTACTTTGGCAATATCTCCGTACTTCTCGAGAACCACTTTAGATCCGTTGAGTGATAGGGTGAGAAGTATTGGAAAGGATGTTGCAGCTACTACGGATATCGGGGGGAGAATGCTCGTAAGTCCGAATATCAATAGAAAAATTAAAGTCCATATAAGGGCCGAGACGCTTTGTATAAATGTATTAAGCGCTTCAACGAAAGCGGCGAGATGATCATTCAAATGGTATAAGGCTATAGCTATTAGCGTGAGCCCTAAAGATATAAGGAAACCAGCTATAGTATTAGCCAAGGTTTTTCCAATGTTCAGAAAAATTGGTCTAGGTCCCTCCATAACTAGGTAGTTCCAAACTTCTCCAAACCCAGGTACGCTTCGTGGATAGGCCTTCTGGAGGCCCGTCCAGAAAAGTATTAAGGTAATAGCTAAATAGGTCCATCCAATAGCGCTTAACTTGATGCGAAAAATGCCTGATCACCTATTTTCGATGGATCCTGAGAGAGGTACCCTCCTTTCCACGCGAGGTTCCATGAACTTCTTATGCCATTTTTCACGGTCTCATTAAGCCCGTTGTCGAGCATAATGACTCTGCCATATAAATACGAAGCTTCAATATTCGAGAGCCCGTAGACAGAGGTGAGCATGGCTTCTATCGATGATGAGTTTGTCCTCCATAGCTCTACCGCTGAACTTCTCATGGCCAGAAAAGCCTCAAGCCTATCTTTATCATTTGTGAAGTTTTCGGTCGCTACCCAGACAAGCATTACCGGTAGGCCAGTAGAGTTTGACTGCTTCCAGAGATCCTGAAAAGTAGTTAATATTGTAAAGTTATATCTCACTACACCCTGGGATACAAACGGTTCCCACACTACAGCAGCTGCGGCATCTCCTCTTCCAAGGGCATCCAGAATTGTTCCCGGTGGTGAGTTTATCCCAATAATATCTCCCGATCCCTGTTGTCCATCAACCACACTCAAGTTATATATGCTTTTCATATAAGCCTTGAACATCATATAGCTTCCGCTTGATAGGAGTGATACGACCTTACCTCCTTTTAGCTGTGCAGGTGAAGAGATCCCCCCACGAGTCAGGATTGCCTGGTTCTGCAGCATCTCGGGGGATATTATCTTCACGGAGACGCCGTCCAGCAACAGCTTCGCCGCCATTTCAGATGGTATTACAGCCACATCTATATCTCCCCTGTCTATAGCAGCAAGTATATCAGTAGTTTTCTCGAACCTGAATATCCGTAGCTCCACGTGCTGTTTAGCGCTTAAGTTGAAGTACTCCATTTCGTCTAGCGTACTTATTCCACCTTGAAGGGTTCCCGCGCGAATTACGGGCTCACTTTTACCATATCCTTTCAGGAAGTAAAAAGAGAGGGCGACGATTATAATTAAGGCAACCGCTGATATCAAAATGGCACCTTTTTTCAAGGCCCACACCAGGAAAGGATCTCTTTAAGAATAGGCATAATATTCTTAGCATTAATGTATGCCGCTTAACTTTTACATTTTTAAAGTTAAAGGCCAGGCGTTAAAAGGAGAAGCGGAAAAGATCGCGAGCGAGGAGTTAAGTATTAACGTTGTTAGGTTCCCATTGCCTTTTCTATGAGCACGCCCACGCTAACTATCACACCAACAACAAGGTTCAGATTGAATGCTAAAGGAATTTTTTCTGAGTTCGAGGCAACTAAAATTATTTGCATAAGCATTAGAAAAGCTGAAAAAAACGTCGAGGCTGTCGATATCATCCCTAGAGCATATGAATGAATGGCAAGCGAAAATGAAAGAATAGATAAAGCATAGAAAAGCGATGACGCAAATACGGCTCCCTTTGGTCCAATCAGTGCTGGTATGCTTCCGAGGCCTTCCTTTCTATCGAACTCGAGATCCATTATACTATATATCGTATCGAACCCTGCAACCCAGAAAGTGACGCCCAAGAGGTATAACCAGGGAACGCTGATTATGACTTCATAAAAGGAATGAGCCATACCACCAGAGGCTGCCACAGCGCCGCCAAATACAACGAATCCTAGAGCCAAACCTAAATGAATGTGTGGAAATGGATGCATCCTTTTAGCGTATGGATAGCTCATAGCGATAACGTATAGAATTGGGGAAAAGGCGAATGCATATAAATTAAGGAGAAGTGCTGATAGGAAGTAAAACAGTGAGCCGATTGCTACAACTGTCCACGCATCCTTGAAGCTAAGTGCTCCAGATATTAAGGGGCGGGCTGAAGTTCTAGGATTTTTCCTATCGATTTCAAAATCTGCTATATTGTTGAAAGCCATGCTCGCGCTTCTCAGCCCGAACACTGCGAGCGTTGAAAGTAGAACGATCTTAGGGGTGCATGCATAACCAGAAAGGGCAATTCCAACATAAGCAAATGGTAGGCTGAATATAGTGTGCTCTATCCTTATAAGCCTCATAACTGCTCTTAGCTTGTTAGCACTATAGACTCTACCCGGATCCCACCTACTCCTTGAATCTATCAATGCCTCCCCGCCCCTCCATGAGCTTTTGCAATAACTGTGCTACTTTTTGCGCAATGGTCGGATCTTCTTCGACCAGTTCCGGCCATTCCTTGCCCAAGTTCTCCTCTGGAAGCTTCCTCGTTGCATCGATTCCTAGCTTACCTCCATAGGAGTGGGCTATATTGGCGGGATCCAGCGCATCGCTATGGCTTCCCTCGATCACGACCAAATCTCTCTGTGGGTTTACATTCGAGGAAACGGCCCAAATGACCTTTCCGATGTCATTGGGGTCTACATCGTGGTCTACGACGATTATTATCTTAGTGAGAGAGCTTTGTCCTAGGCCCCACAGCGCAGACATGACCTTCTTGGCATGTCCGGGAAACCTCTTTTTTATAGAGACTATGAGGAGACCCTGAAATACACCCTCTGGTGGATAGTTTATTTCGACTACCTCTGGAAGAAGCGTATTTATTATGGGCTTAAAAATTCTCTCTACGGCCTTCCCCATAACAGCATCTTCCAGAGGAGGAGCACCTGTAACGCTCCCGTAATATATTGGCTCGTCTCTCAAGTATACTCTGTCTACTAAAAGCAGAGGATATTTTTCAGTCGGCTTGTCGTAATAACCCCAGTGATCTCCAAACGGCCCTTCGTTGACCAATTCTTTAAGTCTAACCCTCCCCTCAATGACGACCTCTGCATTAGAAATCGCCGGGGCTCCGTTTGGCAGCTCCACTAGCTCTACCCCCCTCCCTCTTATCACCCCAGCGAACAAAGTTTTGTCGATAGGATAGGGAATCGGGGAAACCGCTGCCAACATAGTGCCTGGGTCGCTTCCTAAAGAAATCGCGACTGGAATCTCTTCCATCCCCTTCTCTAGAGCATGGGATTGAGCCAACGCTCCTCTCTTGTGAACCTGCCAATGGACCACGCCTCTCTTGCCATCAAGAATCATGACTCTGTAAACTCCCATGTTAACTATTCCACTTTCAGGATCCCTCGTTATCACCATAGGAAATGTAGCGTATCTTCCCCCATCCTTCGGCCAAGTTCTGAAGAACGGTATCTTGTCTAAAGGATTTTTTGCTGCTTCAATAACATTTTCTTCGAAGGATCCTTTACTTACGAAAGAAGGCAAGTACTTGGAGAGCCTCATAAGCTCGCCAGCCGCCTTAACCTTCTGTATCGTTGAAGAAGGAGGTTGGAAAAACGCTGAAGGAATAAGCCTCTCGCCTATCTCTTCTAGCTTATTTACCGAGAGGGCTTCTCTCAAAATCCTTAGAGAGGTGAATAGATTGCCTGCTACTCTCCATCCATCGAAATCTTTAATATTCGTTAAAAGTAGAGCAGGACCACCGCTATACATCACCTTCCTGAGTAAAGACGGTATCTCGAGCTCTGGAGATAGCGGCTCCCCTACCTCTACAATTTCATTCCTCTTCCTAAGCCAATCGATGTAACCTCGAAGGTCCTCAACTGGGTCCAAGGCTTCATGCCCCTTTCTTCGGTTTTCCGAAGGGAATGCCTGGGGCAATGTATATGAAATCGGTTAGCTCCTCTCTTCCGAGAAATATATACCTGCCATCTACAATCACAGGGGTCCTCATATGTTTCCTTATGCCTTCTAGGTCAAGCTTCTTAAACTCACTGTGGTCCGTCATCACTACTAACGCGTCTGCCCCATCAAAGCTTCCGTTGAAAGGCTTTAATCCCATTTTTTCGATTTCAGCGTTTGAGTAGTATGGGTCAAAGACCTCGACATTTGCATCCCAGCTAAGGAGCTGCTCGATTAGCGGTATCGAAGGGGAATTCAGATGTTCTTTGACTCCTCCTCTATAGCTGAGTCCAAGAACTATTACCCTGGAGCCTTTAAGGGATCTGCCGGCGGCATTGAGTGCCCTGAGAATTAGCTCAACCATGTGAATCGGCATAAGCTCATTTATCTCTCTGGAAAGCCTAATTATTTTGGCTAATTCCGGAAAGGAGTGTATTAGGAACCAAGGGTAAACTGGTATGCAATGCCCCCCCACTCCTGCACCAGGCCTATGTATATGGCTGTAAGGCTGAGAGTTTGCAGAGTCAATTATCTCATTGACGTTTAGGCCGAGCTCTTCTGAAATCAGAGCGAGTTCATTTGCAAGAGCGATATTCACATCTCTGTATACTCCTTCGAATACCTTGACCGCCTCAGCTGCCTTTATGCTTGATAGAGGAATAACCCCTTTCGTGTTTATGGTTCTGTAAATTCCTATCAGCGGTTCCAAAGTCTCTCTGTTAATCGCACCCAAAATCTTAGGATAGCTCTCCGTTATGTCTTTCACTACCCTTCCGCTCATGGTCCTCTCAGGCGCGTGAGCTAAGCCAAAATCCTTTCCTGCCCTAAGGTTTGAAAGCCTCTCTAATATAGGGATAAAGGACTCTGTGGTCCCAGGAGGGAGGGTTGTCTCTGTCACTATTATCGAACCCCTTCTCAATCCCTTCCCTATGGACTCCATGGCGGATTTCATATTGCTTAAATCTATTCCAGCTCTAGAGGCATAAACTGGGACCAAAATCACTATTAGGTCGCTCTGCGAAGTTGCCCAAACGCCGTTGGTAGTAGCGACGAATCTTCCGGCATTGAGTGAGTTTTTCAGCATATCCTCTACTCCTGGCTCGAATGGTATAGTGTTCACTCCTTTGTTCAAAGACTCCACTATATTGATATTCGCATCTACACCTATCACTTTCGCGCCCCTTTCAGCGAAAACAAGCGCTAAGGGCAATCCCATTTTGCCTAGACCAAAGACTGAAATGGTTAACTTACCTTCTTTAAGGAGCTTGGAAGATTCTTCGCTCGATAGAGATAACAAGACCAAATTCAATCACCGCTCATTAAATTACAACTTCAGCGAGCCCTTTATTATTTGCTATTTTGACGTTTTGCTAGGATTTGGAGAAAAGGCTTCAGCTCTCGTCGTCTCGCGCTGTTTCGTTGGCTTAATCTTTTTGTCATTTAATTAGCGATGATTCCCCGCTTAAAATTAGAAAAACAATTTTTATATATTGGAGATAAAATTTTGTATATACCTTAATATTTTTTAGAAAATATGGCTCCGAAAGGTATTCCTTGTATAATTAATTGTATTTAAAAGAATAAAAAGAGTAATTAAAAGAATAAAAAGAAGGAGAAAAATATGGCTCCGAAAGGTATTCCGTACGGTCCTGTAATGGTATTGGTAGGTCATGGAGAGTCCTTTTCCTGCATCGATATACAACTGAAGGCTGAGAATTTTACTTCGATAGCAAAAAGTGCTAGCGGAATCTTTGAAAAAATTAAGAGTTTGGGGGCAGAAATAATAGAAGTTAAAGAAAATTTCGAATTTGATGGTGAAGTCGCTAAAAGTTTTATGCTCATTGCCATTAATAGAGATACCATTAAGGCTTCCGAAATAGCTAAGGAATTAGAAAAGCTCGACGGGATCGTTCATTCGTCTACTGCCGAAAAATTCCGAAATGTTTGCTACTCTAGTCAGCTCTTTCCTATAAACGTGTTTGGGCTCAGATGGATCCTTCTCGGCCCTGCAAATATGGAAGCTATATTGCTCGGAGCAAAGAAAATACTAGGCTCACAGGTATTTCACTATTACCAAAGGAGCATAGGTACTGCTATCGGGAAAAATCTTTACGAGTATTACTTGAAGGGATCGGTCCCTATGGAAAGTTTAGACGATGCGCTGAAGTTTTTGAATATGATACTGATCTTGTCTGGCTGGGGGTTCATGGAAAAATGGAGCGTTGGGGAAAGCGGCATCGAAGTTACAATCAGAGACCTTTGGGAAATGCAGATTCTGTTATCTAAACAGGCAGAAGATCCGCCACGGATGTCGCTTGGAATTTTTGAGGGATTCTTCGGCTCATTGCTGAGAAGAGAGGTAAACGCTAACTTGTTATCGATAGAAAAGGAAAACAGATCGATTGCAACTAGGATATTAGTGCGCTTCTAATTATAAATGAAAATTTCGTTTTTATGGGGAAATGATCTTTCAGGTCTAGAGCTTATGAAATATATAATTTAAAAGGATACACCGACCTATTTTTCTTCAGAAGCGAAGATCAGTCTATGTGATCCCCTTTTTCTAT
>JAEMPT010000037.1 GCA_022759165.1 Thermoprotei archaeon | reverse complement strand
CGCCGCTCGGCATCTATATAGATTCGAGGTAGTCGAATAAAACATCTTTTTTCAAAATTGAGCGAAAATCACATATCTTCATGAGTGTTAGGTAGAAAATAAAATAAAAATCTACCTAACACCGTAGAAACCAAGGAAGCGACAAAAAATGTCCCAAATAGAGGAAGAGAGAAAAGACCTTAAGGAAGAGTTAGAGAGCGTAGGGGCAAGAGAAATAGCAAATACTATAGCTAGCATGGGGAAAAAGCTCCAAGAAATGGAAAAAATGCTAGAGGATTTGAAAATCCAGACCACAAAATTGAAGCCGTTCATAGAGAAGTTAAAGGAATGGGACAAATGTGAAGAGGAAAAAACTTGGGTGAAAAATAAAGCAGGTAAGAAGTACTTCTATTACTACATAAAATGCAAGGATCCTTATCGTTCAATTTATGGAGGAAACTCCGAAGGCAAATTAAAAAAGATAAAACAGAGCAAGAAAGCCATTAAAAAATTAGCGAAAAACATAGAGGATATAGAAGCTTTGACGAAGAAAACTGAGAAGCTTTTAGAGGAAGCAAGAGGATTTGAGGCTCTTTTGAAATGATGAGAAGTGCCTTTAATTGAACTAGTGTTAGGTAGATTTTATTAAAAAAGTCTACCTAACACCGTTCATGTTATAACTAAAAAAAGTTGGCGACTACAAAAAAATCTAGGAACGCTTTGGGTGATAGACTTTTTTTATCGACATTCACAAAAAACAAATTCACTGACAGAACTTCAGCATAATGGATTCTCCATCATAAAAAACATACTCCCAAAAGGACAAAGCAATCCATTAAACGTTCTATTTTTAAAATAAGCAACACAAAAATGCAAAAACTTGAAATTCAATCAATTTTCAAAATTCAAATATTTATGCGAGAAGAAGAAAAAACACGCAACAAAGGTGCTAAAATTGAATAGCAATGGAGGAGAAATAAAACTCGATCCTTGGGGATATTCACAGATAGCCGACTATGAAAAACTGTTCTCTCTGTTTGGCATTAGACCCTTCAAGGAACTTCTACCTAAAATAAAGAATCCAAACCATCTCATGCGCAGAGGAGTAATATTCGGTCATAGGGACTTCGACCAGATCCTCAATGCGCTGGAAAGGGGAGAAAAGGTCGCGCTCCTCACAGGATTCATGCCGAGCGGTAAGCTACATTTCGGCCATAAAATGCTCATGGACCAGATAATATACTATCAAAGCATCGGAGTCGACATAATATTAGCTATTGCGGACATCGAAGCTTATGCTGTGAGGAGGATGGAGAGAAAGGAGCTCATTAGAATAGCTCTTGAAGAATACATAGCAAATGCCCTTGCCCTTGGCCTGCAGAAAAAGAACTTGAGGATATATTTCCAAAGCAACATGGAGGCTCCTTATTACAGGCTCGTAGGCATGTTCAGCCAAAAGGTAACCGCTGCAGAATTCTCAGCGATATATGGCGAAATATCCCCCGCGAAGGTAATAGCTGTGTTGCATCAGGCTGCAGACATACTGCACCCAATGCTAGAAGAATATGGTGGTTATAAACACGTCTTTGTCCCGGTAGGCGCAGACCAGGATCCCCATCTTAGATTTACGAGAGATATAGCAGACAGATTCTCTGGAGAGCTAGATTTGAGAAGACCCGCGAGCACTTATCACAGGTTCATGACCGGGCTGGATGGGGGTAAGATGAGTAGCAGCAGACCCGAATCAGCGATATTTCTTTCAGATCCACTCGAAGTTTCAGCATCGAAGCTCATGAAGGCGATTACAGGCGGGAGAGCAACGGTAGAGGAGCAGAGGAGATTGGGAGGAGAACCTGAAAAATGCTCAATATATGAAATGTATCTTTATCATCTATTGCCAAACGACGCCGACCTACTTGATATATATACAAGGTGCAGGCAGGGGAAGTTGCTCTGTGGGGAGGATAAAAAAATGGCAGTTGAAAAAATGATCAAATGGCTGGAAGAGCATCAAAGGAAGCTCGAGAAGGCCAAGAACGAAGCGGAGAAGCTGGTCGACGTCCCCCGCTTCTAACATTTGTAATTCTCCAGCTCGATTTCAAACCTCTCAACTACGGAGCAGAGGTCATTTAAAGGGATGAGCGCTTCCTTCCCTCCCTCGGTTTTAAGATACGCTATTTTACCCCAAATTTCAACCCTGCCCTTCTCTTTCAAAGCCAAACACCTTACGAACGATCTTATTCTCTCCGGCAGATCTTTTCTATAAGATATGGTATCTCAGGGAATACCTTCCTGGCCTCCTCCACCATCATAGAGGCTAGCCCCCTTATCTCCCATTGCGCGTGGGGAGAAAGCCTCAGGCAAGCAATATGTATCAGCTCTCTCAAGTTTACGGTCATCAACATCCTCGTTTTTACAGCCTGTGGTATTATGTACCTTGCGTCCTCCTGAGGAACTCCCGCCTTTACCATCTCATCATATAATCTATAAGCCTCTTCCATAAGTGATCTGAACTTCTCTGCGAAACCGGCCTTTTCAATAGAAGGAGGAACAACGAAATCCTCCTCAATAGAAGAATATCTCTGGCTCTCCTGTGTATAGGAAGCTAGCCTGTGCCTCACCAACTGATGCGAAGTAACTCTGGAAATATCCTCAATTAAAAAGGTGAAGCTCACATGCTCAAGTACCGTTGGATATTTATAAGATTCCGCTAAGAATTTCTCCACCCCCTCTTCCTTATATTCCCAAAGATAGTGCTCAGCGTTCTTCAGTCCAAGCTTCCCTGCAGAAGTCTTTACAGCAAGAACTATAAGCCTCCTTGGATCCCTGAGAGATCCACCCGTCCAAGCAATAAGCTTAACTTTCAACATAACCACCGTAATCATCGAATAATTGAGTTTTGCAAGTTTAAAGTTGTTTGGGATATTTGTTATAATCGAAAGCTTAGCCCCAAAAGGAGATCAGAACGAGGATCGAAACAAAAACAAGATGAAAAACCTGCTTCTTTTAAACGAAGAAAATCAGCTTCGCTTAAAGATCTTAAGACTAATCAATGAAAAACACAAGAAGCGTTCTTCTTTCTAACCCGCAAAGTTAAAAACCTCCGAATACAAGCAGTTGAAGAGCGAAAGAGAGCGATGCATCGTGCCAAATGCCAAGCAAATAGCTGTTATATCAGCGGGCGTATTACTCATAGCCATAATGATCCTATCGGTCGTTATCCCTCTAATTACTGGAATAGGAACGAACCCCGTCGTAAACGTAGAAGGAATCTACGTATATAACAATGGGAATTGGAAGAAGATCGATACAAATGGGACGCTTTGGCTGCCAAAGGACAAGGGTACATATTTAATATATTTTAGGAACCTAAACTGCCCGGCATGCCAACAATTTGATGCGGCTTGGAGTGATTACTTCAAAAACTATATGCCAAAATCTTCATTTAACATAACCCCCGTCGAGATAGTGTGCACGTACTTTTCATCTAATTGCCAGGATCCTTCAGCGAGGGCTACATTCAATGCTTTTGAACAGTCTCTAGGTCAATACTTCGGGACGCCATACATCGTTTTAATAAGCAACGGTACCTTCATCTATTTCAACTTCCCTCCGGTTGAATCCAACGGTACATTCTCATCGCAATCATTGAACCAAACGATAACGGAAGTTCTATACAATTACTACCACCCACCGACCCAAACAAACACGACAACAACTTCTTAGCCTCGAGCGCCCTATAGGCGAAAACCTTTTAAATATAACAAGACTCATTATTGAAACCACTGAGGGGATGCCTTTTTGTCGAACATAATAATTTTAAAGAAACGGCTCCTGAAAGCCGAAGAAGGGTCCTCATAGCAGATAAAGTAGACAAATTTCTTTTGGAAGAGCTCTCAAAGAGGAACTTCGAAGTGCATTACTATCCCGGGATAACTCGGGAAGAACTTCTTGAAAAGATAGGCAAATTCGATGGCATTGTTGTCAGAAGCAGGACGAAGGTCGACGCGGAGGTCATCAAAAGAGGAGATAACCTTAAAATAATAGCGAGAGCTGGTATCGGGCTAGACAATATAGATGTTAAGGAAGCGGAGAGAAGAAGCATAAAAATATTGACAACCCCTGAAGCCCCTGCCCCCTCCGTTGCTGAATTGACAATAGCATTGATGTTGGCGCTAGCGAGGAAGCTGCACATAGCATTCCAATTAACTAAAGAGGGCAAATGGGAGAAAATAGAGGGAATAGAGATAAGAGGAAAGACTCTAGGCATAATAGGATTCGGGAGGATCGGTAGGGAAGTAGGCAGGCTCTCCTACAATTTGGGAATGAATGTGTTGGCCTATGATATTAGGAAGGATCAAATCATCGGTGAAAGCTACGCCAAAGCAGTAGAAACGATGGAAGAGCTTCTGAAAAGCTCAGACTTCGTGACGCTCCACTTACCCCTCACGGAGAGCACGAGGAAGCTCATAGGAAGGAGGGAACTCTCTCTCATGAAGCAAAACTCCTTTTTAATTAACACATCGAGGGGATCGATCATCGATCAGGAAGCCCTTCTTGAAGCTCTTAACGAAGGAAAGTTGGCTGGGGTGGCAATAGATGTATTGGAAAACGAGCCTCCCGGTGAGTTGGAGAAAAAGCTATTAATGCACCCAAAAGTCATCGCTACTCCTCATATAGGAAGCCAAACAATTGAAGCGCAAAGGAGGATAGCCGCGGAAATCGCGGAGAAAATAGACAAATTGCTCGGAGGTAATATGTAAATGATACTTGTTCCAGGTCCCGTAGAGCTTCACCCTAGAGTGCTCAAGGCGATGTCAGAGCAAGTTATATCCCACAGATCGGAGAAATTCTCAGAACTTTTAATGAAGATAGTTAATGATCTGAGCTGGGCTATTGGAGCAGAAAACGAAGCTAAAATAGCGTTGCTGACCGGCTCAGGAACTCTGGCTGTAGAATCTATGGTCTATAGCCTAGTGAACCCCGGAGATAGTGTATTGGCGCTGGAATTTGGAGAGTTTGGAAAGCGACTCAGGGAATCACTAGAGAGCAGAGGAGCCAACGTCTTTACCATTAAAGCGCCACCGGGAAGAACGCCAGAAGCAGGTGAAATTGAAACGATTGCTAAGAAGATAAAGCCGAAATATATAGCAACAGTACACGTTGAGACTAGCACGGGGACTATGATAAACAATTTGAAAGATATGTCCAAGTTGGCAGAGGAATTCGGGGCAAAGCTCATTCTTGACGCCGTCTCATCCTTGGGCTTAGAGGAGCTATATATGAATAAATGGAGCATCAATGCTATAGCCAGTTGCTCACAGAAAGGTTTAGGCGCCCCTCCAGGCCTCTCGCTCGTTGCCCTCTCTGAAGAAGCTGTAAAGAGGGTTTGCGAAACAACAGGAAAGCCATCTTACCTAGATCTCTGTAAAAACCTTAGGTTCTTGGAGAAAAGAGAAACCCCCTTCACCCCTGCAGTCAACTTAATGTATGGTTTGGCGGAGGCATTGAAGCTGTTAAGAGAGGAGGGGATAGAGGAGAGGTGGAAACGGACGAAGAGGCTGAGCGAGCTCCTATATAATATGACTGAAGATATTGGTTTTTCCCCACTAGCGGAAGAAACCAACAGGGCGCACGCGGTCGTGGCGCTGGTTCCACCGAACGGATTCAGTGCAACGGAAATAGTCAAGGCTCTCAGAAAAAAGGAGATCTATATAGCATCAGGCATGGGAGATCTCAAGGATAGAATCCTCAGGATAGGCATAATGGGATATGTAAACGAAAGTCACATAGAGAAACTTGTTAAGGAAATGGCGGAGATCGTGGGGAGGAAAAAGATTGAATAGGCCTATCGAATGTGTGCTATGCCTAATCAACGGCAGATCGGAGGACTTGATGAAGTTCGGCGGTAAGATTGAACATTACCCCTTTTCATTGAGAGCGATAGCGGAGCTAATACGAAAGCCCCGGACAGAGGCCTTTTCAGAAAGCTTCAAAATCATCTCAGAAATAATCGGAAAGGAAGATCCCTATTACGAGCAAAAGGAGGAACTCAACACACTCGCAGCGAAGCTCTTAAGCGAGATAGAGCTCAATCCTCAAACAGAAAAGGATCTCCTCAGGCTAGGGGCAGCAGCCAACGCATTCGATACAAGCGTATTCGGCTATAAATTCGAAACCTATTCCCTTTCTCCGAACATCCTGTTTGATGCGCCAGCTATAGACGAAGCGGGTCTAATAAATTGGGAAGAGGTTGAAACGATAACATATGTTCCAGACAACTCAGGAGAAGCGGTTATAGATGCTTATATAATCAGAAAGATGCGATCAATGGGATATAAGGTCAAGGCGATCCTAAGAGAAGAGCCATACGAGATAGATGCTACGTACAAGGACTTTTTAAAGTTTGGCTTCGGTGAGGAGGAACTGATACCAACAAGGGGAAATATTTCTCCATTATATAAAAAAAGAATAGGATGGAGGGCGGAGGAAGCGCTTCTAAGATCGGATATCATCATATCTAAAGGGATAGCGAACCTAGAAGGCTACGTAGACGCGGGTAGGTGGCTCGAGGGAAAAGTGATATTCCTCTTGAGAGCCAAGTGTCCAGTAATAGCTAAGGCTTTCGGAGTACCGAGAAAATCTCCCATAATTGTTACAGAGGAGACAGCGTGGAAGATCCTAAATTCCTTTTTTAAATCTAATTGAAAGCTCGTCGTTTGTTGCTGAGAGCAAAAACGAACTACCCAAGTCAAAACTAGGTCCTCAATTGTAAACTTAGCTTTCTCTTCATTCTCAAAAATAGAAACTTCAACACATATGCTCTGAGATAAATATACCTTATATATCTATAAAGCTAAATTAATACAAAGGTGCCCTTCTTTGTGCGCCGGGGAGGATAGGGTAACATTCAAGGTGTTCGATGAGAGAGCGAAGGAATATGACTCCTGGTTCGATAAACACGATATAATTTATGAGAACGAATTGACTCTCATCAAACAGTTTCCATGCGAGAGCCCTTGCCTAGAAATTGGAGTTGGTACAGGAAGGTTCGCTGCGCCCCTAAGAATAGAAGTAGGAGTAGATCCCTCCCTCCAAGAACTATCGATCGCCGCATCTAGGGGAATTGAAGTTGTGAGAGGAGTCGCTGAACATCTTCCGTTCAGAGATGGTAGCTTTCTGACATCGTATATGGTCGTGACCATCTGTTTCGTGACCGATCCAATTGAGTCCTTGAATGAAGCCACGCGCGTGCTGAAGAAGGGAGGAAGGCTAGTTATCTGCGTTGTCCCAAGAGACTCGGAATGGGGAGAGTTCTATGAGGAGAGGAAAAGAAAAGGAGAGAGCATATTTTACAGGGATGCCATATTCTATACAAAGAAGCAGCTAAAGGATATGTTGGGAGGATCGGGCTTCAAAATCGAGAGGGCGGCAAGCGTCCTTCACTTCCATCCATGGGAAAAAGCTTATGTGGAAGAACCCTCTGAAGGAGAAAACGGCTCCTTCGTTTGCTATGAAGCATGTAAGTCTTGAAGCTTATTCTAAGAGAGCAGGCAAAGAGAGAAACTACGAAAACCCCCTACAGCAGAAAGCCTCGCCTTTAGGGCGGATGGGAGGTCAGCTTAAAATGCGACCTTCATATGTAATAAGCCCTGAAACCATTTTAGGACGAGCAGCTCATAAAACTCCTGAACGGTGATCTTTATTATGAAAGAAGGAATTCTCGTGATAAACTACAAATCTTATCCTTCAAGCTATGGGAAAAAAGCGCTCGAGATAGCCAAGGCGGCTGAAAGAATAGCTGCGGAGACGGGGACGAGAATTATATTGGCTGTACCACCGACGGAGATTAGATCAATATCGAGTTCCGTTGGGCTCGAAGTTATATCCCAGCATGTTGATCCGATAACTGAAGGCGCCGGCACA
>JAEMPT010000052.1 GCA_022759165.1 Thermoprotei archaeon | reverse complement strand
TTTCCCAGCAGTTGATAAAGCATTATATAACTTGCTTTCTTCAAAAGAGAGACCCTAAATCGTAAGATTTTTGGCAAAAGGAATAAAGAAATCTATTCAAAATCTAATATAGGTCCTTGAATTGATTTGCTCAAAATGTCATAAAAATGGTGCGATATTAAGAAAGCCATTCAGTGATGAAACTTTTTGCTTTGATTGTTATATGAGTGATTTAATTAAGAGAATAAAAAGGAATCTTTCCAAAAGCGGTCAGTTAAGGTATGGGGATAAGGTCGCTTATCTCATCCCCTCGGTTTTTTCAGCCACAGGCATGTTTGGTCTGAAGGTGCTGAAATCTATAGAAAAAAAGTACTCTTCTAACGTTATTACATTTACAGATGATTGCTATCTTGTGAAGGAACTCAAGACGATAGAGAAAAACGTCATCGAGAAAATACTTTTTATAGAAATTCCAGATGAAGTGAAGCAAGTTTTCAATGATATTGGTTTAATGAAGTGGTGGAGAAGGTACAGGACTGTCGCATCCTATGCAGTTGAATCCGTTGGCTTTAACTCCTTAATTATCCCAATGTGCTCAGATGCCATAGTCAAGATGGAAATTTCTTCTATAGCTTCATCAAATTTTGAAGGAGCCGAAGAAAACGCTTTGGTGATGAAAAAGCCTAGCGGATTTAGCTTCATAAATTTATACCATGGCATAACATGCCGGGAAGTTTCATTTTTCTCCTATCTTCTTTATAGCAACCTATACGAAAAGCAACTTTTAGCTGAATATAATATTAAAAGAAGTATAGCAGATGAATACGCCGAAAATATACTTGCAAGTGCTATGAAGTGGCGCAGTGGAGAGATTTTAAATTCAGTAGACAAATCTTTAAGATGGCTTTTAGAAAAAGAAGCATCCAACAGATGTAAATTCTGCGGAGGCCTTTCCTTACACGGTGAAGTATGCGAAGATTGTAAGATATTTAACGAAAAAAAGCTATATAAGTATTTAGAAGAAATAAGCGTAAAAGAGTGCTAACGGTTACGTCTTAAGCATTTTCCAGTGAACTGACTTGCTATTTGAGTCGCCGTTTCTACCGAATAAAATGAAACTACTGACTTTCATCGTCAAATTAATATATGAACGCTGATTATATTCCACTGAATGAGTTAACGCTTCAAATTTTCTGAGAAGTTATCGGGCTAATGAACGATAGACGACTCCTTCAAATTTAATAACTGGCTTGCTATAAAACTAATAAAACAAAAAAGAACTCTTTGTATATATACGAAGCTTGATGTATTTGCTTAAAATTGATATTGTGTAACTAAGAGGTGAAGTTTGGATGCCAGCTTTAGTGAAGAAAGTAAACGACTATGAATGGAAGATCGAGAGAGGAGAAAAGCCATGCATGAGAGTTCCAGCTATCATATTCGCAGATGAGTTCCTCATTTCCAAAATGCAGGAAGATCTAACACTGGAACAGGCTGCTAACGTGGCTTGCCTAAATGGTATTGTTAGAGCTAGCTACGTCATGCCAGATGGTCACCAAGGATACGGATTTCCGATAGGTGGCGTTGCAGGAATGAGCATTGAAGATGGAGGGGTGATAAGTCCTGGAGGGGTAGGTTATGATATAAACTGCGGTGTCAGGTTACTTAGGACTGAGCTTGATTTTGAAGATGTTAAAGGAAAAATAAGAGAGCTCGTCGACGAGCTCTCTGTAAATGTACCTAGCGGCCTTGGAAGCGAAGGTAAGATAAAAGTTACAACAACTCAGCTAAATGAAGTCCTTGACAGAGGAGTTGAATGGGCCATAGAAAAAGGTTACGGAAGGAGCGAAGATCCGGAGCATATTGAAGAAAAAGGAAGTTGGAAGATAGCTGATTCTTCAAAAGTATCGCAGAGGGCCAAGAGTAGAGGCGCACCCGAACTAGGAAGCCTAGGTAGTGGCAATCATTTCCTCGAAGTCCAGATTGTAGACAAAATTTTCGATCAGAAGATAGCTAAGCAAATAGGCATAACCCACGAGGGCCAGATAACCGTCATGATACATACGGGAAGCAGAGGACTAGGTCATCAGGTAGCAAGCGATTACCTACAAATAATGGAGAGGGTTATGAAAAAGTACGGCGTCGCTCCACCCGACAGGGAATTGGCGAGTATACCATTCAATTCTGAAGAGGGCCAAGATTACTTTAAGGCGATGGCTGCTGCTGCTAACTATGCCTGGACTAATAGACAATTGATCACACACTGGGTTAGGGAGAGCTTCAAGAAGGTTTTCTCCACAGATGATGACAAGCTTGGCCTCGAAATAGTTTACGATGTAGCTCACAACATCGCCAAGGTGGAAGAATATACTGTGGATGGAAAAAGGACGAGGTTAGTAGTGCATAGGAAAGGAGCCACGAGGGCTTTTCCTCCGGAAAATCCCGAAGTGCCAGTAGACCATCGTCAGGTGGGACAGGTCGTTCTTATCCCAGGCTCGATGGGAACGGCTAGTTATGTGTTGGTTGGTACTCCACAGGGAGAGCGTACTTGGTTCACAGCGCCCCATGGAGCAGGGAGATGGATGAGTAGATCAAAAGCGCTCAAGAATTATACTGCCGACCAAATTCTAAAGGAACTAGGAAGACAGGGAATATATGTCAGGGCAGCATCTAAGGGGGTGCTGGTAGAAGAGTCACCTTCTGCTTATAAAGATGTTGACAGAGTAGCTTTGGTTGCAGATAAAGTTGGAATAGGCAAGTTGGTTGCAAGGATGAGACCAATTGGCGTCACAAAGGGGTAAAACTGAGATGAGGAAAGAAGAAGTCCTGAAAGAAAAAATCATCGATGCCCCTCCGAACAATGAAGCTTTGATAGGAGCCAAAGAGCTTCTGAAATATTATGCTCAGATACATGGCTTCATGGCTGGCCATCTAGCTGAAGCTGCCGATATACTAAAGGAAGGTTCACGGGAGAGCAAGCTAAAATTTTTATCTTTTACTGGTAATTTGGTATCGACCGGGCTCAGGGGGCTAATTGCAAAGCTAATAAGAGACGGTCATTTCAACGTTATAATAACCACTACCGGCACGCTAGACCATGATATAGCCAAGGCTGTAGGACCAGGATACTACAAAGGAAGGTTTGAGTTCGACGACCTAATGCTCTATGAAATGGAGATTCACAGGCTTGGAAATATACTTGTACCCGTGGAGAGTTATGGCCCCGTTGTAGAGAGTTTCGTTAAGGACCTCTTCGGGGAGCTTAGGGGCAAAACCGTAGCCCCTCATGAATTGCTCGCGTTAGCTGGAAAAAGATTAGAGGATCCAAATTCTATACTTAGAGCAGCATATGAAAAAAACGTGCCAGTGATCGTTCCAGGTTTCTATGACGGCAGTTTTGGGACTAACGCATTGATTTATGGAAGACTGTATAAAATAAGCATAGACTTAACTTTGGATGAAAAGTTGCTTGAGGATATGGTTTTCGAATCTATGGAGGAAAAAAGTATGGCCCTTTCTATCGGTGGAGGCATCAGTAAGCATCACGTAATCTGGTGGAATCAGTTTAAAGGAGGTTTAGACTACGCTGTATACATTACTACTGCTCCAGAGTACGATGGGAGCTTGAGCGGGGCTCAGACAAGGGAGGCGATCTCTTGGGGTAAGCTGAAAAAAGGAGCACGACACGTTGTGGTTTATGGCGACGCTACTTTGATACTCCCAATATTAGCTTCATCTCTCTATTGAAAATAGCTAAGGTTAAAAGTATTAAATAGCTAGGCATAGAGATATTGAAGAGAGTTAACTATGAGAAAAATGAAATTGTAGCCAATGGAAGCGATGGCAAATGGCAGAGAGCACCGCGGAATCTTTCAGGCAGATGAGCCCGGCTGAGTTTTTCTATAGGAACAAAGAAATTGCCGGCTTCACCAGCGCATCTAGGGCAATGTATCAAACGGTTAGAGAATTTTTTGAAAATAGCTTAGATGCCACAGAGGTCTACGGCATTCTCCCTAGGATAACCCTTAGAATTTCTAAGGAGGACCCCAATAACCCCAGCTACTTTACTGTAACTGTAGAGGACAATGGCATAGGAATACCTAGCACTATAATTCCGGACGCGTTTGGCAGAGTTCTCTTCTCTTCTAAGTATAAATTGAAGCAAACGAGGGGGATGTACGGTCTCGGTGCTAAAATGGCTATACTTTACGGGCAGCAGAACACTGGAAAGCCTTTTGAGATATACAGTAGTACCATGAACTCAAAAAGGGTATATTTCTATAAACTAATGATAAAAATGGATAAAAATGAGCCGCTTGTGCTTGAAGAGGGCGAATGGCCCAAGTCCAGCAAATGGCACGGAACAATAGTGAAGCTCACTCTAGAAGGCGAATGGAGTAAACGAACTAGAGATTACATTTCAGTCTACTTAAAAAGAACAGCAATAATCGCCCCCTATGCTGATATAATTTTCATTTCTCCAAGTACTGAAGCAGAAGGTCAAGACCAAGAAGTAACAGTTTATAGAAGAGTTACTAACAAACTCCCGGTTCCTCCAAAAGAAACAAAACCGCATCCAATCGGAGTCGATTTAGAAATGTTGAAGTTAATGATATCCGAAAGACCTTCTGCTTCTACTAAAGAATTCCTTATAAAAGGTTTCCAAAGAGTTGGAGAGAAAAAGGCTGAAGAGATATTAAAAAAAGCTAATATTGAACCGGGGAAGAAGGTCTCCTCTTTGACTAACATTGAACTTGAAAGACTTTACAAAGCTATGAAGGAAACTAAGTTCATTGCTCCTTCAGCGGAATCGCTTTCACCTATAGGAGAAGAGCTAATAAAGATAGGGCTAAAGGAAGTTTTACAGGCCGAATTCGTTGATGCAATAACGAGAAAGCCAAAGTCCTATGGAGGGCATCCATTCATCGTTGAAGCTGGAATAGCTTATGGAGGAAAACTTTTAGAAAACTTGGATGAAATAGCTAAGGACTCAATCAAAGGACAACAGGGACCATTTGTAGCTCTTCTAAGATACGCGAACAAGATCCCCCTTTTATTCGATGAAAAGGCAGATGTCATATGGAGCATTGTGAACTCAGATGAGTTCAGTTGGAAGACTACCTATAAGTTAGATCCAACTGACGTAGTAGCCGTATTAGTCCACGTAGCCTCAACCAAAGTTCCTTACAAGGGAGTTGGTAAGGAAAGCATAGCCCCCGTAGAAGAGATTAGGAAAGAAGTTGAAGCTGCCGTACAGGAATTAGCTAGGAGGTTGAGAGTTTACCTGACGAAGAAAAGAAAGAAGCAAGAAGCTCAAGAAAAATTCAGGACTTTTATGAAATATATACCAGAAATAGCACAAAACCTCGCATATTTCGTCTCAAATGGAAAGAAACATCCTTCAGAGGTTTCAAGGGAACTAGAGAAGGCCTTAATAGAGATGGCCAAGAAGAAGATAAAAACCTTCATAGAGCAACCAGAGGAGGCTATCTCCATAGCAACAGTTCATAGTTCCATGGAAAAATATGCAGAGCAAACGATAGGGATCGATAATGAGGAAGGAGAAGGGGAAGATGAAGCCTAGATTTGACTTAAAGGAGGCGAGCATCGATGAGCTCAGAAACCTTACAAGATAAAGCAGATTTGAAGGCAAGACAAGAATCAATGAGGGCAATAAAAGAAGCATTTGAAAAAATCGTTAAGCAGATAAGTGAAGGAGAAGAACCAACGCTTGTAATCAAGAAGAGAACTTTATCGAATACTATATACGACCCTAAGCGGAAGCTTCTTTTGCTAGGCAATCAGAAGCTTGTTAGGAAGCTCTTTGATGAATCTGAAGTCAGGCCATTTATGCAGACAGTTCTCATGGCCAGGATCATATATGAAGCCCTAAAAAATAACGAGTATCCTACTATAAGGGACATTTTCTATAGAGGGAAGCACACATTACCGCACGTTTCACCTAGAGATAAATTCAAAAATACCTGGGAGGAGCAGAAGGAAAGCGACGCAGTCCTCAGAGACGTTGAAGTACTTACCAATAAGTTAAGAGAAGAAATGCTTATCCTGAGCAAGGAAAAGGGGAAAGTTGTCGGTGATATGAGGCTCAGGAGCGGGAACGATATCATTGACTTGAGCAAAATGGGACACGGTGCATATGCAATAGAATCGACTCCAGATCTAATAGAGTTCGTCGATTTTAATGCGGACTATGTGCTTGTAGTAGAGAAAGATGCAGTATTTCAGCAGTTGCATAGGCATGGATTTTGGCGGAAAAACAAGGTAATTTTGGTCACTAGCGCCGGCCAGCCAGACAGAGCTACGAGAAGATTTGTCAGGAGATTAAACGAAGAGTTGAAGCTACCTGTATATATTTTAGCTGACAGCGACCCATATGGGTTCTACATATACAGCGTTTTCAAAATAGGCTCTATCACTTTAAGCTATGAAAGTGAAAGGCTCGCTACACCAAAAGCTCGCTTCTTAGGTGTAACTATGAGTGACGTTTTCGGAGATGACGTACCACTTGGAGAAATTCATTTGACCCCGGAGGAAGCCAAGCAATCTAACCCAGACAAATTGAGGAAGGAGAAGAAGGAGAGATTTCTTAAAGCACTGAAAGAACTTGGCTATAAGGGAAAACTTACCAAAGAGCCTTTTATGACGAGTGAAGAGCGAAGGAACTTTATAATAAAGGCCAAGGAAAAAGACTTGGAAAGGGCAGTTGAGCTGGTCGGGGACAAAGTTTACAGATCGTTCGTTGGTGAGCAATTGAAAACCACGAGAAGCGGAAAGAAGAGCGTGAAAAGGTCTCCAGGGTACCAGTGGTTCCAGGATCCCAAGTGGATAAAAGAAATTGGTATATTTTTCCTTACACATAGCAAGCTAGAAATCGAAGCTATGGCTAGCAAAGGTCTCAAATTCCTAGCAGATGATTACCTTCCAAGGAAGATTGAAACAAACGATTGGTTGGACTAGCCTTTTCAATCAATTCTCTTCAAAACATCATGGAAGGTATTCTTCTTGCATACTTTGCAGTAGTGGTAAATTTTTCCCATTTCTGCAATATTGAAACTGACTTCAAGGTACCACTCTGTACCGCATTCATGGCATTTAAGCAGCCATTTAGTCAATTTTACCACCATTCATTTCTTCGAGGATCATTTTTGCTGCAGATATAAATGCCCTTGCAGCGGGATCGCCTCTGAGATCTTCCACCTCATATGGGTTGCCTATTTCTGTTATAGGGTTGGCTAATAAGGGATCGTATGGGATGCTCGCTATAATTTTTCCGCCTAAAGCCTCCTCAACCTTTCTTCCCCCGTCACCCATTATTCGTTTCTCCTCTCCACTTGGACATCTTACAAAACTGAAGTTTTCTATTATTCCTAGTAAGGGCACTTTAACGATTTTCAAGAATGTAATAGCTCTTTTTACGACATTCAATGAGGCATCTGATGGCGCAGTTACAACCACCGCACCGCTCATCCTGTTGACATATTGCGTAATTCCTTGTATCTCATCTCCTGTCCCTGGAGGAGTATCTATTAACAGAATTCGCGTCTCCCCCCATTCAACAGATGCTAGCATATCCCTGATGAATTTTACCTTCAGCGGGCCTCTCCATATTATGGGTAGTTCCTGTTTTGGTAGGAAGTAGCTTGCGCTGACCACTTTAATTCCCATCGGACCCTCTACAGGAAAGATTTTATCCCCCTCAGCACCAAGCTGCTTATTATCGATGCCCAGATACATAGGAATGCTTGGTCCATGTATATCCCCATCAAGTATAGCAACTTTTCCTCTATATCCGAGCTTAGAAAAAGCTAGGGCAAGGTTTGCAGTTGTGATGCTTTTTCCAACTCCACCTTTTCCGCTCAGAACTATTATCTTGACCGGGATCTCTCCCGTTTTTTTTAAAGCCTTCGCCTTCATTTCCGCCTCTTTTCTCAACGTTTCAGCCATATTAGCTGACAATTCTCAATCACCACAGTTAGATACTTTATTTTAATGCATAACCTAATTTAACATTTAACTATTGATGAGTTAAGGAAGAAAAATCCTCCCTATAAGCGAGAGATTTGTAGCCCTCTCGTAAAACAGCCTTCGAAAATCCTTCTAACCAGGAGCTAAGGGGATAGAGTCGATCCATGTCATTTGAACTTAGGAGAATCAAGAGAAGAAGCGGGATCTCCCATCGAAGGTAGAATTGCTTTGTCAACGATGACATTCCTTCTTGTATTA
>JAEMPT010000092.1 GCA_022759165.1 Thermoprotei archaeon | reverse complement strand
AAGAAAACCTGTATGCTTTTATAATCCCCGCCGTGAACGGCGAGGCTTTCAGTTATAAATTCAATCGACGGAAAATCACAAAAAATCTATCATTATGAATGCAAAGCCAATTCGCTTTAGTATGATGGATTTATCTATGTGCGTTTTCTTTAACAGGATAAAACTCGTTCGAAAATGGTATTAAAATACGAACGATTTAATGTATTTCATGCAATGGCTATCTTTTTCAACGATCTAATTTCTCAAAAGGTTATTCATAAGGTTCAGCCTATTGTTATTTTCAAGGGATAATACACGCTAACAGCATCAGAGCCTGGAATTCCGTATATCAACGATAGAGAAATAGCCACATTACCCGAAAAGGAAAGAGGAGCTGTATAGTTCATGTAAATGAATTTCTCCTCATTGGGCCAAACGATCAGTTGCGATGTTGTGCTCTGTAAAACTGAGGAAGAATATATCGATATTGCTGAGGATTTTTGTGTATCATTTCCGGTCCAAATCCATGTTTTGTAAATAGAGCTCGGATTTGAGGCTTGAACCGAGTTGAGAGAGAGGTAAAAACTGTAATTCGATGAGGAATCTACGTTTTGAATTCCAAGCACTTTTCCGCAAAAAGCATATACTACTTCCTTCCCTACGTTCCCTGAACCAGAAGGATTCGAGTAGCTGTCCACGAAGAAGTTATCAACTGTGCTGTTCTCGAAATCGTCCGTATAAATATTATAAACAGTACCGTTTGGATAAAAAAGCCACGCATTGTCAATATAAAGATCATATTCATTTCTTTCATCATATCTACCAGCTTCCACATTAACTATTGTAGGATTATTGCAGTGATTGCTTGCTGTAGCTACTAAAACATTGTCAACATAATAGCTAATTGTTATTTTATTTTTGCTAGGCTCATATATCGTTATGTTATATAGATGAGGGATGCTCATATCGAGATTATAAGTAGTTCCGCCAGCACTAACGCTGTTCCCACCATAGTAATAAAAGGAGGCCCAATTATAAGTTCCTCCACAAGTATAAGTTATCTCTTGGAGCACAACGCCTGCTTTGTTTGGATCCGTATAATTCGTAATATATGCGGTCCAGCTTACGTTAAAAGATTGACCTGGGGAAAGCGCTAAGTTATTAATGTTTCTTACAGCGACGTAACCAGCGCTTAAATTATAATCATAAATATGTAATTCTTTATTTAATGAGATCGTTATATTTGCCGAAGTATGTGAGCCATCTAATGTATCTGTCACTAAAGGATAACTAACAGATTGGTAGATCAGAGGAGGAGGAACGGGAGAAGACTTTATTGTTAGCGGATAATAAACGAAAACTGCAGCCATCGCTATTCCGGAAAGCGACATAAGAAAAATAGCAAGAGCGATGTACATGATAATGCTTTTCATCGAAGCAGCACCGGCTATATTTCTCGTATAGAGCTCATTTCGCTGAACTCTTTTTACTTATGATAATTTTTTCTCCTTAGTTTAAAAGCTTTTACAGCTGAAGGCTTTGTTTTCAATTTGGATTGAAGCCATGCGATATTGCGCTCTTCTTTAAAATAAAAGCTAGAAAAATGATACAGCGACTTTCTAAAAAAGATGCCAAGTATAGGTGCAATAGCTTTTTAAATAAAAAAGAATGAATGCGATCTCGAATATAACTGAAAAACTAAAGGCCTTCAACTCAGGAAATGGAATATTGCCGATGCCGTTTATACTCATATTCATATTAAAAACTTTTTTATTATTTTTGATGAATAATAAGAGAATTTAAACAATTAAAAATATTAAGGAAAAGATGTTACAAAATAGAAAAGTAGGTGTTTGTAATGAGCGAACGAACTTCTAGCAAATATCAGCTATTACCTCATTGCTCTACTCAGGCTAAAGATCTAATCATTGTTGCTACATGCGACGGAGCTTCGAGTACGGGGCAAATAGGAAACGAGGTCGCAAGAAGGCTGACCAAAGCCTTTCCCAATCAAGTCAGGATGTGTTGTCTCTCCGCTGTAGGTGCTGGAAGCAAAACTCACATTGATATCTTCAAGAACGCTAAAGCCGTCATAGCGATCAACGGTTGTCAGTTGATGTGCGCGTCTAATGTCCTTAAGCAAAAAGGCATTGGAATAACTTATAAAATAACGGTGGCGAAAGAGGGCATTAACAAGCTACCTTCACTCGATTTCGATGAAGAAGAGGTAAAGAGAATAGCTGGAAAGATAGTTAATGATTTTCTATCTAAGTTCATTGGAAACCAATCTCAATAAAAAATTTTTCAAAAAGCGAAGCTCCCGCCAACTATTGTTAGAATAAGCCCCATTTTTTTATATTTTTGGCTCTTTAGAATAAGCATACTATTCGAAAACTAAATATTAGAAGATAAAAGTACGAGAAAAAGATTTTTATGATATGCCCTTCAAGAAAACGCTTATTTGCCTAGGGCTTTTTTCAGCTCTCCTATTCTAGAATCCAAATCCTTCAGGACTACTTCGCTTATATATTTCCTCAGATCTTCCAGGTACCTTAGCTCATCTTCAGTGCTCGGGAACGCTCCTGGATATGGTGGTACATAGCCATAAGGCGCAGTTCTCCAGCACCACCCTCTTCCGTACCAGTAGCCTGGTCTTTCGTATGGTGGCAGATGAGACCAAGGTCCGTTGCCTGGGTATGGTCCTCTCCATCCTCTCCAGCTCATATTTTATCGCCAATTATGAAATATGTTTCAAAATATATAAGCTTTTCGGTTTATTCCAAGATTAAAAATCAGATTTTTTTGAAACAAGTTTTATCGGCTTTCCCGAAGAGATCGCATCAGCTAACTTCATTCGGCATGTTTCGAGGATCCTCCAAAATGTAGCCTTTGATAGGCCCATTTTCGCAGCAGCTTCATCCGTCGAGAGCCCATCGAGGTGCACCAGCTTGAGCGCTTCCACCTCATAATCATATATTTCAACGATATCGCTTTGATTTAACCCTACTGTTCCCTTAATTGGGAGGAAGATCAAATCCTCCACATTTATCTCGGACCTAACCTCTATGGGCGGTCTCCCCCTGCATCCGCCAGGGCGTCCCCGCATCCACCTAGGCATCGACTTTTACCTCTTTTCTAAAGACTCTATTTATATTGCCTTCTATTATCGTTTTGCTCTGTTTAAACGAAATTACTAAAAAGAGAGAGCCTTAATAATGAATCCGCATATTTGAAAGCTTACAAAAAAGTATAGAGTTCTAAAATTCGAAAAAAGATTGCAAGATTTCTTTTTTATCCCATATATGGCCTTCTCCAATCCTTCGGAGGTATTAGATTCTCCTTTATAGCCCTCGGGTTCAACCATCTTACTAGGTTCAGCCATGAGCCCGCTTTATCGTTCGTCCCAGAATGTCTGGCTCCTCCGAATGGTTGTCTTCCAACGATCGCGCCAGTCGGCTTATCGTTTATGTAGAAGTTGCCTGCGGTATATCTTAAAGACTTCTCCGCCTTAGCGATCGCTTCCCTATCCCTTGCAAATATGGAACCAGTAAGCCCATAATCGGTTGCCCCATCGATTATATTCAGGGTTTCGTTGTACATCGAATCATCAAACACATATACAGTCAAGATTGGAGCGAATATCTCTTCTCTCATCAGTTTGCCTCTCGGATTGTTCGTCTCTATCACTGTCGGATATACGAACCAACCTTTTTCTTCAGAATATTCTCCGCCGAATACAAAGGAGTACTCTTCCGGATGCTGTTTAGCGTATTCTATGTAAGATACGGCGTTTCTATAGGCGGACTCGTTTATCAGAGCCCCACCGAAAACGCTGAAGTCGGTAACATCGCCATATTTCAAGAGAGAAAGCTGCTTGACCATTTCATCTCTGAGGGAAGGCCAGATGCTTCTGGCAACGAAGAGCCTAGAGAGTGCGCTGCACTTCTGTCCCTGATACTCAAATGCTCCTCTTATTATGCCGGTGACCGCCTCTTTTATATCAGCGCTTTCATGAACAATTAGGAAGTCCTTGCCTCCGGTTTCCCCCACTATCCTAGGAAAGTTCTTGTAGTTCTCCAAATTGGATGCGATTTTTTTCCAGAGATTTACCAGAGTATTATAGCTTCCTGTGAAGTGAAGGCCTGCGAATTCCCTGTGTAGAAGTAGCTTGTCAGAATATTTAGTGTCATAAGGAAGGAAATTTATTACACCTCGGGGGAGACCAGCCTCCATAAGAGCCTTCATAATGACGTAATTTGCAAAGGCCACATCTCTTGAGGGTTTCCAGATGCTCACGTTCCCTACTATAACTGGAGCTGTAGGTAGATTTCCGCCTATACTGAAGAAGTTGAAGGGGGGGATCGCTAAAATAAAGCCCTCGAGAGGCCTCCAGTCAAATCTATTTAGCTCGCCTGGGAATTGATCAGGCTGGCTGGAGAATATTTCTTGTGCATAATAGGCATTAAATCTCCAGAAGTCAACGAGCTCCGCTAGGTCTATCTCCGCCTCGTATGGAGTCTTCGAAAGGTTTAACATTATAGAAGCGATAGCTTCTAGCCTATAAGGACCTGCCAACAGATCCGCTGCTTTCATAAATACAGAAGCTCTGTGGTACCATTCGAGATCTGACCACTTTGAAAAAGCGTCTAATGAGGCCTCTATCGCCTCCTCTATTTCCGCTTCACCTGCTATGTATACATCCGCTAGAACTGTCCTTTTGTCATGAGGAGAAACGTTCTTTATGATCTTATCGGTTTTGACCTCCTTGCCATTTATTATGAGCGGGACCTCTGCCCTTTTGGATTTTACCTCTTCAAGCTTCTTCTTCAGCTCTTCTCTCTCCTTGCTACCCGGTTCATAAAGAAGGATCTTCTCATTCCTTGGCTTTTCTAGCTTGAGCATAAAGCACACCTTCAAAAATAAAATATTCCAAATCTATAATATAAAATTTCTTTGATACTTTTAGCTTAAAAAAATTGAACGATTTTACTTTAAGTTGAAAAAGCGATGAGTTATTAATTCAAAAAGCTCAGCCTAGAGCTTTCAAAAATTGATTTTTAATATGAGATCGTTTCTTCTTACGTAGTCGCACCCTCTTTGCTCAGAATAGGAAGTTCCTCTGAGAAACTATTGACCTTCCTTTCCACATACCAGATGAAGAACTCCAGCAGACCTCTTAATGGAAATTGCAGTGGAGACTTAAGATAGTATTTCTTCAATATATCCTTCGCCCAGAAAATTGAGTGCTGATAGGTTTTGTATAGAACCTCGATATGGAGGTCGGTCATCATCTCCCTTCTGTAAAACTCTTTGTTCTTCAACGCTCCCATCGGGACGAACATCATTGGGACAATGAGGCTTCTGTATTGCTTCAACCTGTCTAGCAGTTCAATCGTTTGCAGTAAGTCCTTCTCAGTCTCCTCGGGAAGACCAATGATAAGGGTTACGGCGGGAATTATATCGTTCTCGTGCATTATCTTGAAAGCCTCTTCAACTGTCTCGTGCCAGCTTTCTACAGGATAAGGTGCAGACTTAGCAGGCATTATTTTCTTCGCTAGCTCGATGCCCCCCGTTTCGAGACCGACTTCCACTCCCAGAAAGTCCTGCTTCGTTTTCACCATCTCCATTATTTTGGAAATCAGCTTGTATTTTTCCTGGGCATATCTAATGGCAGCTAGGCTAGCATGGCTCCAGGCAAGTTCCTCTACATGTTTTAGGGCCATCTCGTGCAATTTTATGACCGGCTCCTCTTTAGGCTTAACTCCATCGGCACCGTAAAGTAGGACATCCTCACTGTGCAAAAGTCCTCTTTTTATTCCAGCTCGAACGTTCACGAGTATTTCTCTCTCGACTTTCTCAATCGGAATGTGCCTGAGTGGTCTGAGAGTAACGCTGCAGAACATGCATCCCCTGGGGCAACCTCTCATGATCTCGACTAATCCGTTCACGCTAGGCTTAACTATCTCCGGTATTTCGTCGAGCAGAGGAACATCCTTAACTCCAACATATAAATAGCTCGGCAGCTCTTCTCCCTTAAGAGCTTTCCTAACGAGCGATGGGATGACTTTCTCAGCCTCTCCATCGACTACCGTATCAACGCCCCATCTTTTCCACTTATCCGGCTCGTAAAGCCATTGCCAAGCAGCAGGCCCCCCCGCTATGATTTTCGTCCCGTTTTTCTTCATCCTTCTAACCGGCTCGCTCTCCATCAGCTTGGCAAAGCTTATTCTGTTGATCGGCTCTCTCCCCGTTATGAGCCACCATTCGTTGCTTGGAGGGCCATAAGCAAAGAAGTCATGATGCCCCACCATCAGTACCTTTGTCTCTTCTGCGTACTTTCCCAAGTAATCTGGGTCTATGATCTTAGCGTCTATGCCATTCTTGATGAGCGATGCCTCCACCTTCCTCAGACCGTATGGTGCTTCAAGGGGCTCACCATCTCCCAGTATTTTCGGTTTAGGTGAAGAGATCCAGAGCCAAAGCCCCTCAGGCAGCCCAATGGCAGGACCTGTAGCTACGAAACCCAAAAACTCTTTTCCATGGTGGTTGGACATCATCGTTCTGTCTGTAGTAATTACTACCTCAGGCATCTTTTTCTGCCACCTCCCCATCGTATGGGATGACTTTTATCGCCGTTTTCGTTAGAATTTCTCCCAAATTCTCAATGAAGTTTTTTTCTGCATAAATAATATCAAAATCTCCATTAGAAAGCAATCGTTCAAGATCCTCTTTACTATTAGCTTTCTTAGATTGAATGGTAATTGTAACGCTATGATTTGCTGTGATCAAAGGCAGAAGGAGATTGACCTGGCGAGGGGGGTCCTCTTCCGAAATTGTTACAAGTTCTAGCCTGAAGCCACTTCTTCTAGCCTCCTGGAGCAAGCGGAGAGCGAGGCTTTGGGGAATGGTTTTGCCTTTATCAAGCAACAGCGCTGCCCTATAGGAAATCGATTTTCCAGAATCGCTCAAATACCATCACCTGAAATGGCTTCATTGAGCCTCTCAACAAGCTTCTTTATCCTATCGTCTTGAGGGAAAGATTGCATAGCAAATGGCTCAATTGATTTCTTTATTTCTACTAAGTGCTCTAAAAGGAGCTCGCTTAGCGCGTTTTTCTTCAATCTAAATTGGACCTTCTTTCCTTCGTAGATCCTTTCGACTATCTTTCTTGCCTCTAACTGCTTCAGAATCTGGGAGACATGTCCCTTTGCATAGCCTGTCGCCTTCACTATTTCCCCGAAGCACATAGGGTTCTTTGCACTGAATAATACTGTAAGAACGGTAGCCGCAGAAAGCGTGAATCCCAGCTTTAAGAATAGCCTCATGACCTCTATATCGCTCATAGGCATTACCTGTTTTATTTGTTTTTAACATGCAAAACAAAAATAAAATTTTTGGCTCAGACCTCACACGGCTCTTCATCGTTCACTCCGAAATAGGTCGATCATCATAGCCTAGACGAGAATCGCAGTTTATGAGCAATAAAACAAAAGATCTTCGTAGTAAATAAAGACCATGCTAATGATTAGAAAGGTCAGCTCATTATATATTGGCTTCTTAGCTTAACTTCGCCATTAGCGTGATAAAATACCCCTCTTCTCACACCCTCTTTGACCACTTCTTCCATAGGGACTGGAGGATCTATGGTATAAGAGTTTCTGAACTCCTTTTCAAGCTCTTCAATGCTCCATTTCTTAGAGGCATCTGATTGAAGGATCTTCTTTACAAGGTTTATGGAATCTTCAAAGTAATTCCAAGGATACATGTACCAGTACCATTCCTTCACTTCCTCAGAATAGTAGTCTGGCTTATACTTAGAAACAGGGCTTATGTACTGCATAGTCGCTGTCCTTAGCTCCGCTGGTTTAGAGAAGCTCATTATATGTTCCTTTGCTACTTCAACGCTTTTGCCTGTATCGCATATATCATCTACAAGAAGCACTCTCTTCTTGGATAAGTCTATATTGAAGGGATATTTTATGGATGCGTTTTCCGTGTGCGCGGCGGTCTCGACCCAGTGTTCTACTTTTATGGACAGCATATCTATTACGCCTAAATAATCGCAGAGGAGCCTTGCAGTTACGACTCCTCCTCTTGCAATCGCTACAATTACATCAGGGTAAAATCCGTCGGACTTTATTTTCTCAGCTAGGTCCTTGCTCCACGTTACTACATCGTCCCAATTGACAAGCTTAACTGGTATTTTGGGCGTAGCACCTCACCATAATGTTTACATAGGAAAATTGATTTTATCTTTATCTCATCGTTTTTTATTCCAAAGGGCACAATTGGATATTACGAAATCGATTTCCTCGACATACCGTAGGTCAGATTTTTACGTTAAAAAAAACA
>JAEMPT010000002.1 GCA_022759165.1 Thermoprotei archaeon | reverse complement strand
GTTAGCTGGTGCTTTACGCCTCCAGCCTCATTTTCTGGTGCGGGGGGCTCACATCTCCGCCATCCCGCAGAGCTCATTACCCTGTGGACTATGTTTATGCTTGAACTCCCTTCTGTAGAGAGGAACATCCTCTGAGATTTCTAACCAAGTAGAGGCAAAAAGCTTTTCTCGCCTTCCTCGCAATCCTCGCTGTGAACGGCAAGGTTTCCAGTTATAAAAAATCAATCCAAGGCTTCAATTAAAGATTCCTCTATATTCACATGTAGGCCCTCCTTTTTGGCCACTTTATACTTTCTCAGAATATTCAAAACTCTATCTTTTTTAACACCAGTCATGTTAAGCTTTTCTCTTATAAGAACAGAAACCGCATTATTCGAAAAGAAAAGCTGAGAGCATACCTGAGCGATATTGCTAGAAGTCGATATAATTTTCGAGCTTCCGAAATCTATAAAAATTGGACGCTCTCCATTTTCAAAAATAATGTGATCCCCAACGCGTGTAAGTTCCCCATGTATAATCCCAATTGAATCGAGTTCAATGGCTGCTTCTATTAAACTAATTATTTTTCTCTTGAGCTCGATGGGCGTGGATTCTTTTGCTACTTCATACAGTGTTTTTCCTTGGATCCTCTCCATCAAAATGCAGTAGCGTGTATTAGAATATACCTTGGGAACTATCTTTAAACGGCTCCTCCAACCGATTAATCGAAGACTCATTGCTTCACGGTAAACCTCCATCATCCTATCTGTCCTGGATACTTTCAGAAGAAACCCCTCCTTAAAATAAAATGTAACCGAATCAGTTCCCTTCGAAAGGAAAGTGAGCTCATCTACATAGGTTAAAAGAGGAAAGCAATCCCAACATATTTTTTCGCAATTCTCTATGTGATGCGTAGGGTAACAAATTCTATGTAATTCCTTTTTACAACCAACGCTCAGCTCGAAGCACCTTCACAATATTTTGGGATAAGATAAAAGCTTAAGAGAAAAGATCCTCTTCCCTGGGTTCGCCTAAGGCACTTTGGAAATACAATGGAAGGAGCCATTTTGGCTTTCCCATGAGAAACAGCTTCAGCCATCTATGTAATTCATAATTCGAAGTTCTATCAGTCTGTGAAAGCCTATATACCCTCACGCTCCCCTTTTTCAGGTCAACTCCCAGAACTTCGTCCAGGCTATCTTCTATAATTTGTGCGGGCGAAAGCTTCTTTCGTATGGTCAGGGATCTGAGCCTTCCATCTTCTTCCAACCACGGTCCAGACATCGGGGCTTTTTGATATTTCTCTATAAATTCAGCTGCGTTTTCTCTCAAATGAAATGGAGGGCCTAAAACTAAGTTCATAGGACCAAGAAGTTTCTCCTCCATGAGGCAGGCTATCGCAGCGCAGGATCTTTCATCGCTCCACTCATCGCACCTGATAACTCCAAATCCATGTCTCTCTAGTAAGTTCTTTATTGAGGCGGAGCTCTTCTTAAGTTCCCCCCATAATACTTCGGGATGAATAGGGGATTGAAGTTTGATATCCACCACAACGGCGTTGCCGGCATAAAATTCCAACGGCAAATTTCCTATTTCGTTGACCAACATCTCTTCCAATTTGTTTGAAAAATAATAAAGACTGGGGTGTTCGAGATAGAGCCACGACGCCAAGACGAATTCTCCCAGTTTTTTCCTTGTTAAGGCGGCAGAAACGTTTCTCGTCGGGTCGGCGGGATCCGGTAAGAGCATTGAGGATTTGGGGTATCTTTCTCTTAAATCTTTCAATTTTTTCCCATCGCCCTCTAGAGAGATCGAGACAGGTTGCTTCCAATCCTTCGTTGCCTCCAGCAGCTCCCTGAATCCGCCGTATTTTATCACAAGAAGCTCTACCAAGTATCCAGAGAACCCACCGACCTTTATTTCAGCCCCGTAAACTCCTATACCCTTCATGAACGCCTTAGCCACTCTGATCTCGTCTCTCAAGCGTTCGTCCGTATTCTTCAATACGTATTCGGTATGCAGCGGCGTCCTATCAACAGCTGTTCTAGGC
This sequence comes from Thermoprotei archaeon, assembly GCA_022759165.1. GTDB lineage: Archaea > Thermoproteota > Thermoprotei_A > Sulfolobales > Fervidicoccaceae > ARK-14. Next base: position 6,703 of record JAEMPT010000002.1, on the reverse strand, counting down.
CTTAGGTTGACCCCCATTTTTATAGCAGGAACTATATCAATGCTGAACATATCCTTTTTTATTGTAAGGTATGGATGTTCGGCGAAAGATATCATTGGAGAGAGATCCTTTAACGTCTCAGATAGCTTCTCTACGATCTCCTTCAACCTTTCTTTATTGAGCTCTTCGCTAAAAACTATGAATACATCCATTTCGGGATCATTCTTCAACCATGTATCCTTAGCCATGCTACCTTCGAGCATTACTTCATAGCTACCAAAGCTACCTGCGAGAGCTTTCTCTATTCTTTTTCTTATTTCTTCGAAAGTAGCGAGAGCTTTTTCTTTGTCCTCACTGTTCGGCTTTATCCATTTCAGAATCTTTATTTCTGGCTCCATTAGAGTCATAGTTGACTCAACCGCGCAGTTTTTGAGCGAACAGATCCCTATATATCGGACCTTTGGGCGTCAGAATGCTTTCCTTTAGCTTCACCTCTTCAAAAAATTCCTCTCCAAAATACGCTTCAGCGTTTTTTTCGATGAACGCCCTCAGCTTTTCTAGATCCTTTTTCCCTTTCACCCTAGCCAACGTTAGATGCGGGATGAAGTTCCTCTCTTTCTCGAAATGTATCCTATATGTTTTGAGGAGAAGTTCGACTTTTCTCTGCAATTGAGAAATTTCCTCTGACCCTTTTCTTACCCCAGCCCATATTACTCTGGGAGAACTAACAGTGGGAAAGGCACCCACGCCAACGAACTCTGCCATAATTGGTTTTCCAGATATTTCTCCTATAGCGGACTTGACGGTTTCCACATGGTCATCTTCGATTTCTCCAATAAATGCTAAGGTTATATGTAGGTTCTCCGGCTCAACTACCTTCAGCGGGACACCCAAGGATTCTAAAGAGTTCTCCATCTCTATGATTCTTGCCACCGTCTCCGGCCTCTTTACCTCAATTGCTATGAAAACTCTCTTCAATTGAACCATGCCTTCTTTTCTATGATGCTTACTCCCATTAATTTATTTTTATTCAGACTTACAGTTTCATCCTTTTTTATAAAAGGCAGAAACAGGAGATCTTGAAGGTTTGCTTAATTTCTCTATATGATTTCTCGATTTTTAATCAGCATTCATATTTTTATTGATAATTAGTTTTTGCTCGTTACAAAGATTAGAGATGTTTTTGAGATCCAAATTATATTTGAACTTTCCTCTTCGTTCTCATGAAGCTTTCCAAAGGAAATAATTTTAATATCCTTTTATTCGAAACTTAAAGCGTAACTGTTTTAAGGTGTATGAAATGGCGGATTACCTCGAAGAGTTGAAGGAAAAGATCTCGCAAAAATTGAATGAAAAGGGAATTAAGATTTTGCCTAAGACTGGAACCTTGAGGCTAGTGAAGGATAATGAGATCGTGATGGTTTTAACGGACAAAGGAGACTATATCGAGATGAGCTATAAAGGGCAGACATATAAGTACGACAAATGGTATACTAAGCCCGAGCATCTTTCAAGCGTTATATTAAGACAGTTTGGGGTCCAGTAAAATGAATTTCACTTTTCGCTGCCCTGGTTGCGGTTACTCCACGGATAAGCCAACTCCAGACTGGAAGTGCCCTGTCTGTGGAAGACCGCTAAATATAGTAAGCGAAAAGATCCCAAAGCGAAAGTCTTTGATGGGGGAAGGGAACACCCCCTCGGTGGGAGTAGAACGCAAAGGCAGAAAAATATTTTTCAAGCTAGAGTACCTGAACCCCTCTGGAAGCTTCAAAGATAGGGGCACAGCTTTCACGGTAAACTATTTCAATGTAAAGAAAAATTGTTCCTCTTATATAGAGGATTCTTCGGGGAATACCGGAGTTTCGACGGCGATGTACGCCGCGGCCATGGGCAAGAAGGCATTCATATTTTCGCCAAAAACCATAGCGGAATCGAAGGCAAAGTTACTCTCGCTTCTTGGTGCAACACTGAAAATAACAGAGACGAGAGAGGAGGCATATCAGGAAGCGCTTAAGATGGCTAGAGAAGAAACTGACGCTTGCTATATAGGACACATGGTGAATCCAGTATTTAATCTAGGCATGTCATTCATTGCTGATGAGGTTATAAGAGACGATGGGCCTGGATTCACCGATGTAATACTTCCACTGGCTTCGGGTACCTTACTTCTAGGAATATATCAGGGTTTCCTCAGACTAGCTGAGAAGAACGGCCAGATCCCGAAACTTTGGGCAGTCCAACCTACTCAGGTAAAGTACCTAAGAGGAAAGGTGAAGGTTGTAAGAGATGCGGAAGGCCCATCAGATCTGGCAGATGCTCTAGTTGTAAAAAGTCCTGCAAGGCTGGATGAAATCGTCGAAGCGATAAACAGGTCTGGTGGAGGCGCCTTGATTGTAAACGATGACGACATGAGAAGGGGAGTAAAGGCCCTCTACTCTATGGGGTTTATTGTTGAGCCTTCTAGCGCGGTAGTTTGGGCTGCCCTGGAGCATTTAGAAAAGGAAGAGCTTATCGGAAACAAAGTACTGGTCCCCCTCACTGGTTCTGGTCTAAAATATATAGGTCAGATCAAACTGTGAAGTGAAATCAGTCACTACCAATTTTTTAGCTAAATTTAAATGCTAGGATAGATTATTTCTTACATTGGGAGTAAAATTGGGCTCAAACGATAGAAAAGCCAAGCTGAGCGTTGTGGATTATATAAAGACCGACCGCGAACTTTTGATTGCTACGGTTGATCTTTTGCTACATATTTTAAAAAAACAGAGAGAGATGGAGATAGACAAACCTGTCATAATAGAAAGGCTGTCAACAACTTTTAGTGATTTTGAAACAAATTTTTCTGAATCAATCGAAACTGATAAAAAGCTTTCTGAAGAGCTGCGAATATGGACATATAAAACTTATGAATATGAAAAGGAAAAAAACGTTTCTGTTTTGCGCCAATTGATAAATGAAGGCTATTTAACTTTCACCGAAATAGAAAGATATGTAGTTTGCCCGGTTTGTGGTTCACCTTCTATAAGGGCGCTATTCATTTGTCCTTTCTGTGGTTCCTTCAAGGTAAATACTACTGAAATAGTGCAGCATACTGTTTGCGGATTTACCGATGCTAAGGTAAAATTCTGGTCAAAGGATGAGCTCGTATGTCCTAGCTGTGGTCTCCGTGTGAAAGAAGAAGATTTAAAGATCTTGGGAAGGATTTTCATTTGTGAAAACTGCAATAGAACTTTCAGGAATCCATCAATTAGATTTGAGTGCTTGAACTACAACACGACCCTTCATTCCCCTAAATATAAGTTTGACCCACTTGAATCGAAGGTTCGAAAAATATATGGCTATAACATAACGAAAAAAGGTGAAAGGCTAATATTTTCAGATACTATATTAATCGATGCCCTATCTCTCCTTTTATCATCATACCCAGATGTCATAATTTTCAGAGGAGGAGATACTAAGAATTTCATGGAGGAAACGTTTAAAATAAAGGAGCTTGAATTTTCCGCAATCATAATTAAGGGAACTAAAGCTGTAGCACTGGATGTCGTAGGGGAAGAGGCAATACCATTTCTGGTAAAGGCGGGGGTAGTATCTAGGACTTCGATGATCTATTTGCTAATAGTACATCCCGATAGCTTGAGAACGCTGGCAGATCTAGAGAAGATGCATTCAAATGTTCGTATTGTTAACGCCTTAGAATTAAGCTTAGACAAGCTAAAAGACTTGGTTGTTTCTATACTCTCCAACTGAATTTTATGAACAAAGCTTCTTTTCTTTGAAGCGAGAGAAGATATGGAGCAAAAATCGACCCAATTCTTTTTACCCACTAAAGGGTTAGGATCCGGCATCTATTCATGTTTACATATCTAGAAATTGTTCTCCAATATGGGGAAAACTCGGCTTAGATAAAGTTTTTGTTAATCTAAACACAAAAAGAATTGCTATAATCATTTAGTCTATGCTCAATCAATAGCTCCTTGAAAAAAGATGCCACATGAACCTATTGATAAGTTTATAGATTTCTATATGGACAGAACTTGGAATAAATGCAATTCCTGCACTCCCACTCCCACATAGGGATGTTCTCCTTTTTAACGTGCTTCTTCACAATTGATTGAACATCTATATTCTCCGTGTTCACCTCGTATTCTACGAACCTATCTGGCGTCACATATATCAAGGTTCCCTTTGCCACACCAGCTATAGCTAGGTAAAGCCTAAGCTGCATCAAGTGATGTGGTTGAGGCAAATTCGACCCGGACCTGGCAGTTTTTATCTCAACGATCCTGTTGGGCGAAAAAGCGTCCATCCTTCCTTTCAAGGTGAAGCTGGTTCCTTCCACCTCAACATCCTTTGAAATTTCCTTCTCAATCTCATACCCCATATCGCTTAGGTACTCCTGGATTCCCTTATGAACCATGTCGCCCAGAACCATGTAAGGTTCAAATTGAAATGAAATTTCTGTGTACTGCCTTCTGAACTCTCTTTTCAGTGGGCAATAGACTAAATCCGTAATATATATAATTTTTTCATCTTTTAATTCATTTATCCTATCTAAATGTTCTTTTAGCTTTTCTTCATAGAATTTTCTGAGCAACAGATTGGAGAAAAGGCTCGTTTGTTCGCTCATTTTAACGATAACCCTTGCTTACCATTTTTCGACTCCAGTTGGCCGCTCTGTAGTTACCACATCCCTGCTCCACCTTATATAATTTAATATTATTGCTAATGCCTTAGATGCTTTACCTCCTTCAATGCACTTGGTTCTATATCTTATCCCTTCCCTACTTATAGCTACTATCATCCTCTTTTTACCATCCGGACAATTTTCCAGCTTTGCCTCAGCTAGCTTATTGCCGAGAGCAAGAGATTCGATTTCAAGCAAACTAACAATCATACTTTCAGTCTCCATTTTCAAAGCACCTCCGCCTGGCTTCTCCGTTAGAAGAGCTACACTGGTCACCTACCTTAAATATGCAACAGATGAATAAATAAAGTTATGAGGGAGTAGTCTTGAAAAGGACAGTCACGCTGAAGATATCGGAAGAAATCTTGTCGATGGTCGATGAGCTTGTGGCATCAGGAAAATATAAGAGCAGATCTCACGTGATCGCTAAAGCGCTTGAAGATTTCGTGGTTAAAGAGAGATTTGCAGTCTCCTACCTTCCTGCATTCCCAAAAAGTGGAGGAAGCGCAGAGGAAGCCACCTGAATAGCAAATCAAATTCTTTCATGCCAGCAATCTAACGAAAAGATCATTGTTCGATTTCTTTTGATTGCTCCCAGAGGTATTCGAAATAAACCTTTCCCAAATCTACGAAGTAGGCATGGTCCGACCAGAGAGCATTGAGTCTTCCTCCATTTCTTATAACTAACATTATACCGTCTCCTATCACACCGCTACCAAACATTTCCTTTATAACTCTAACCTTGACTTCTCTACTGAACCTCTTAAGTTCCGATGTATCAAGCACTTCCTTGGTAACAAGTAGCCTCGCCCTTGCTCCCCAAACACCTGAGATTCTTTGAATGGATTGCATTGTTAACAGTTCCCTGTGAGCGATCGCTAGAGAGAGATTTTTCCCCCTTGCATCAATCATTTTATTAAAAAATCTGAAGACGTCTTCCTCTCCTAAAAGCAGTATCTTAAAAAGAGGAGAAGGGGTGATAGCTAGCTTCTCTATCACCGGGATTACTCTTTCCTCCACATCTGACATCTTCGCTTCGATCTCTTTCTTTGCTTCTTGCCATATCTCTCTGATATTCACGGGAAAGAACTTGTGAGGTCTACCCTCTGCCCGAAGCACCCATCCAAGCTTCATAAGTCTAGATAGCGATTCATATGCTTTAGAATAGGGTATGTCCAGGCCCTGCGCGACTTCTCTGGCAGTAGATGGCCCTTTGGCCTGTAAGAGTAAGTATACCTCTATCTCTCTCTTGCTTAATCCCATTAAGCGGAGGATCTTCGTGAGCGAGCCAACTTCTGCTGATATTAAATCTAATGGTTTAACTGCTTCATCTTTCATTAAAGGACAGCTCTTCGATCTCTTTTATTTCCTCAACATTTATGATAGGGATCATGGCCCAGCCTGGCATGCTTTTTTCGGAAAACTGCACTTGCTCCCCGCCTTCCATGATTCTATATGAAATGTATGGTGACGACCTACAAGTAGCGTTTGCGTCTTCGCATTGGTAATAAAACAGAACCGGTAGCCCTCTTAGTTGATAGTAATTCGGAAGCGACACTAAAAGAGAGATAATTGCTTTATTTCCATTCTTGATTCTAAAAACTGCTCTAGGAGGACCCATTGGCGCAGAAGTGGATAATGCTAGTCTTGCTATATCTGCTATATTTGAAACCTTTACACCTACTGTTTTTTTCAAATTTTCCATGCTCTATCACCTAAGCAACTGTGCTTCTTTTCCTTTCCAAAAGTTAGATTTGTGAGCTGCCCCGCCCTGAAGGACGAGGCTTCCAGCGTTTAGCTGGTGCTTTGCACCTCCAGCCTCATTTTCTGGTTCGGGTAGCTCACTGCTCCCCCATCCCATACCTCTCATTAAGGCATGGGCTATGTTTATGCTTGCATTCTGCAAGGAGGAACATCCTCTGAGATTTCTAACCAAGTAGAGGCAAAAAAGCTTTTCTTGCCTTCCTCGCCATTATCCCTCTCCGTGAACAGTGAGGTTTTCAGTTATAACATAGCTAGCTGCTCCATCATATTTGT
>JAEMPT010000022.1 GCA_022759165.1 Thermoprotei archaeon | reverse complement strand
GGCATAACCTCTATAGCTAATGGTTCACATCCCAACTCTCTGAGTATTTCGCTCAAGACCACTCTAGTGTACTCAGCAACATCTCCCACAAGAATATCTCTGCGGTACTTGGGAATCCAAACGAAGTGATATCCACACCAGTACCTAGCATGCCTAGTACTCCTAAGCTTCATCCACTCTAGAGATTCGCCCTCCAAAGCACCCCCAGAACGCACTATAGGATACACACCTTATAAGCTTTCTATCCATCCCTGCCTTAAAAAACGAGGCTTTCAGTTGTAAGGAAGCGATACCTTTCCATAGTGGAATAATCAGGCATGTCTGTACTTTGCCTTCTTTGCAGAATACAATAGCTTGCTTCCTTCCCTTCCTATAGCTAAAGCTCCCTCCAAGGTAAGACCTGTTTTGAGATATAAGTCGCTTATAGCTTTGAGCACCTCGTTGTCTCCTTCAACCATTATTGAAAATAAACTAATCCCTTTCCAACCTGCATTTTTTTGAAAAGTGAACCTGTCCTCGCCATCAGTTATGAGGAAAACGAACGAGTTTCTTTTGCCTCTAATTTTTCTCAAATCTTCTATCGCTACATTAAGCGCATTTTTTATATCCGTTCCCCCATTAGGTGATACTGTTAACACTAGTTCGACCATATCGCTGAAGGACCTCAGGGGCTTGTCGTAGGGGTGAGGTTCAGAATCGAACATCCTCATCAACAACTCCATCCCATTCAACTTTCCAAGCCTTAGGAGGAATAAAGCTACGCTTCTTGACCAAACGAGCTTGTTTCCAATCATAGACCCGCTCTTATCTAGCAAAATGTATACAATTCCTTTGCTTCCGACTTCTTTTTCCAAAGTTAAAAGACCTTCGCTTGTATATTTTGAAAGTAAGAGCTCCTCAGCCAAAGCGAACTCCCTTGGCGCAGCCCTTTCAAAATTCTTTGTCCTACTGTACCCCCCAACTTCTTCTCCATACACGCTTTGTTTTTTATCGATATGTACAGTTCTGGGAGAGAGATCTTCAAGCTTTCTGAATAATTCCAAAACTTCTCTGCTCTCCTTAACGGATATAACGACTTCTGCCAATCGAAGCAGCTTCTTTATATCTCCCTTTTCTCTGCTGGATCCGCTGCTCAGGCCAGACGACTTGAGCTGTTTAGCTGCAGTTGCATATGCAGTCGCTTGAGAGATAGCTTCGCTAACTTTCTCTTCAAAATCTTTTACATTAAAATTATCCTTTTCTTTGCTATTCGTAAACTTTTTATCATTTTCGTTGTCGTCTGCGCTTTGATCAAAAGATTCGTTCTGATTGTTTGTCTTTGATTCGTTTGTATTATCCTTGGATTCTCCGTTTTTTGTTTCATCTTCGACGAGCTCCTCGCTCTGCTTTTCTTTACCTTTTCCTTGAGAAGAAAGTTCTTCGAGAAGAGATTTTAGAAAAGTGGCCGCGAATATCAATGATGTTTCCTCATCTAACTCTGTAATGCTCCTAGCTTTAGCGAATTCTACGGTATTCATGTACTTGCTTACAGCCTTTCTCGCATTTTCCAAAAAAGAGTTCTGGTGATTGTCAATCAAAATCGGCTTGGTTGAATAATGTATAAAGAATATATCGGTCGCCAGCATCTTTAGATCTTCGCTTTTTGATACTTTTTTCGATATCTCGTTTGGCAATAGACTTAGAATAATCCTTTCGATAACCTTATAGATAGGATCCTTGTTTGTCAAGTTAAGCAGCAAATTTCGATGTTCAGCCCTTTCCATCGCTTTCTCCCTTCAACTTATCGAGCACTTCTTTTCCGACTTCTACCTTTTCCTGTAGCTGGGAAGCATAGCTCTTCAATCTCTGATTTTCTCCGACCCTTTCTAAAATAAGCATTGATTTTGACACCACTTCATTCAAGGCCCTTATATTTGATTCTGCAGGCACAGCCTTAGCCCTTTCTATAAGATTAGTCAGCTCTGCCTCAAGGGTTCTCAGCTGCCTCACCCTATGCTCATAAGAAGCAAGACCAACCTTCAATAAAGCGTTCTCTACCTTTTCCAGATCTTCTTCAGTATAAGGAGCAGTCAACCTAATAGCATCACCTAACGAGTCCAGTGATATAGATCCTTCTTGATATATGAAAGAGATAGCTGAAGCCACGAATATGGTCTTTATTTTCCTCCTATCGCTGAGCTCTATACCAGAAGCCTTCATTTCTGCCATGGCTTCTATATATTTATTCATTAACGATGGATTCTCAGGGGCTTCGGCGGCTCTAAGTTTAACCATAGCCTGGAGTTGCCTCACTTCCTCAGAATTCAAATGTTTTGGTCTATTTCCAGCATCGAAAGCCTCTAATGCTATACCTTTTCTAATCAGCTCAGTCCACTGATCCATCCCAACGGGACCGTGAAAATCTCTAATCGTGAACCTATCATAAAGCGCTGCATCCTCACTTTCTAAGCTAACTTCGTTTGAAGCGGCGTAAAGCGTGAGAAGGGGGATCCTAAGGTATCCATTTCCGCTGTAAACTCTTCTGAAAAGAATTATGTCCAGCAGCGAATTTCTTATAGCACTGGACGCCCTAAATATCTCATCGAGAAAGGCGATTTCAGCTTCAGGTAATTTACCGCTTGTTATCCTAGAATATTTCCCCTCCCTAAGCATAGCTATGTCTATAGGACCTATTAGTTCATCTGGTTCTGTAAATTTGGTGAGTAAGTAATAAAAGTATCTAGCCTCTATCATATTTGAAAGGAGCTCAATCATTTTTGTCTTTCCTGTGCCAGGCGGAGATATGAAGATAGCTGGTTCGCCAGATATCAACGAGGCTAAAGTGGCATCGATCTCCTTTTCTCTGCCAACCATATAATTATTCAGCTCGATTCTTAGCATGAACAGCTTGCGAAGTAAAGTTTCGGAAGGCCCCATACATAATTCACTCTTTTTTTAATTTAAAAAACAAGGTAATTATTATAACCTATATACCGTACTGCTGATCTCCTCTCCACCCTGAAGGGCGAGGGCTCCCGTTAGGGGGCTCATAGGTTCCCCTCATCTGTTCGGGATTACATCTGTGAGCTAACCCCCCCTTATAAAAAGTGCATCCTTACTTCGCGATGAGAATTTTCTGGGTTTCCTGTCCACAGGCTCTCAGGGTAGTACCGATTCCGAATGAAGAATATTAAGAAAAGCATTATAGTCCCTATTTATAGACCAACCTCGCTCAGGATAAACAAATAAACATGCTCCAAAGCTTTGAAGTAAACTAGTTTATTTCCATCAACTTTCAAGCCCTTCAATATTTTTAGATACCTCCAAAAGCATTTTCTATAAGGAGCTATTCATTTCCTTCTTAACGGAAGGAGATTTTTATCCCTTAACCGCCAAAAAGTTAAAAGTAGTGCCTTTAATTTTTTCTTCCAATAAAAACCTAAGTAACTAACACAGCAAAGAAAAATGGGCTCATATAATTGCTTCTTTCCACTTAGTCTTAAGTAAGGAAGCTAACCTTAAGTTTTATAGGACTTTCCATATATCGAAAGTACTTTTAGGAAAATTAACAATCATATTAACTCCATCCCCACTTTTAAGTGAAGCCGCGGTCTTAAACTGGAATAAAGTATAAAGCAAAACTAACTCTTCTGGAAGTTGGGTATAATGAGCAAACTACAATAAAAGGATCCCAAAGAATTAAATCAAACAGAGAAAAAGAATTCGTCTATATGTAAAGCAACGCATTTTTTGTCTATTAAATAGTACATCCAATATGAAGTCATAAAACCAAACGACATTGCTATCGTTGATACTAACCACTTGGTTTCCACACCAGAAGCGAATTCTTTCAGCTTGAGTGGACATATCCCGCCAATGGTCAGTAACGATAGAATGCTTAGCCTTAACGTTTCCTGCTTATTGAAATCACTTGCTATTCCATATAAAATCGGAAGGGCCAAAGTGAAGTAGGCAAGTGCGAAGCTAGTCATGACATACGATATAAAGTACATCAATGCTTCAAAAATTGATAAAGTCAACAAATAGGTCAGAATCGTTAAAGCTAAGAGACCAGAGTTGAGTATTGGAAGAAAAACAGCAATTATCTTAATCGATCTGCTACATCCTTTCAATTCGATTCAACCCTCAAAAAGCACAGTCACATATTGTTGCGTATAGAAGTCTTTGTCTATTTCATTCAAGGAGACTTCTTCATGCATGCCGCTGTCCTTAACTACGTTCTCAAGGACATCGTAGTTCCATGTGCTTTTGATTCTGCTCTTCGAGGGGAATGCGACCGATACGGTGAAGCTGTGCGAATCTCCGATAGGTAATTGACGTATGTAACAGGCAGAAAATGGGTTGATGACCAACTTATTCCATTTAATTACTTTGAGCGATAAATCAATTAAGGCCAGATTAACTGAATTTACGATAACTGTGTCCCACGAAGTCCCCTGCAGTTTATCGTACGAGATTACCTGTGCTTCGCCTATCCTCTTCTTTACTCCCGTTATTACGGCGTTGTTAAGTAATTTAGATAGCATTGCTGTTTGAAGTCCTTCACCTCCTATAATCAAAACAGTACCCTCAGCGAGCGATGCTAGCTCAGCCATTGTGTCATATATAAAAAGCATTTCAGGATATTCTAATTCCTTCGGTGGTTTTTTTAGCAACTCAATTGGGTAGGGGTATATTTCGCTCCCAACCCCATCTCTGCCGATAGGTGGCAAGTTCGAGCATCCAATAGGATAAGTGGAAGCTTTTTCCGGGATATCGACGGAGGCTTTTTCCAAAACTTTCCCATATCCTAGGGTACCGAGAAAGGTCCTATTTACTTTTCCAGACAATATAATATAATCCAGCGGGGTGATAAGAACTCTCTCCATCTTCAGGGGGACTTCTCTATTTTGAAGATCGACGGGAGGAATGGGAAACTCTCGGACCGAGATCCCGCTATTGCTCGCTATTATTCTTTTTTTCAGCCTCACCTGGCTCTTCCTCCCTCTTCTTTGTTTCCCCTCTTTCTCTCCGAACGTTTAATATCCTTTCCAACTTCTCTGGCGGGACTTTGAAGACTTTTCTGGCGATGGTCGCCACATATCTATCATCGGGGGCAAGTTTATCGCTACCCATTTTCAAAACAAGCGCTTGCTTCATAGCCTCCTTCTCTACCCTGCTTCTTATCTCTCCGGTCGTAAGCATCTCGGCTAGTTTAAACCCTATATAAAACCTCTTGAAGCTCTTTATGTCCTTTTCGTTTTCTGGAAAAATCCTCTCCATTTGATTCATCAAATTAACGAGATCGTCTTCGGTCGAAAAGGAAAAGACGACTCTAGTGAACATAATTCTCAGGATTCTGGCAACATCGTTGCTAGCCAGAGAAGGTGAGCCGAGCTTCTCTAAAGCTAATTCCCTTCTTTTTTGCTCATCGTTTTCTCCAAGCAATACTGCATCGATGAAGCTCTCGTATTTATTTTCCTTTTCGAAGATTCTGCCAAATAATTCAGGGTAATCCTCGTTTATCCCCATTCCGTATTTGCCCAAAACATATAAAGTAGCCATTTCTTTATCGAATAGATCTTCAGGTTGGGCCAATCCTCTGAAGGGAGATATGCGGTATTCATCATATTTTTCCTTTAAGATCTCAATGACCTTTTCCCTATCTGATATCCCCCTATCAAATACGTCGCTTAAAATCTCGATAGCAACTGATATCTTCTTCCTGTATACTCCTTTCTGTCCTGTCAAGAGACAACCAGCCTCATCCAATTAGTGCATATCAATAATAGGAAATTTAAACTGTATCATCAATTATCAAGTAATTTAGTCGAGGCATTAAAGATAACTTTTCTTCGAGTTAAAAGGCGAGAGTTTGTGCTCCTATTTGAAATTACAGCTGCACAGTTCATAGCAGTCAGATTACCCACGGACATATTTAATTTTATGTGAATGTCTTCTACAGCATTAGCGAGTTCAGGGTTAGCTTTCACCTCAAAGCTCACGGTTAGAAACCCCTCAAGGCCAGAAGATAAAGACGTTATTTTTCACCTTTAAGATTGCTATACGGAAATCGTTTATCAGTTATTAACAAAATTTATAAAGCTTACTATTCCGCCTTGCTTTACGAATGAAGGCCTCACTTTTAAAGGAGAGAAGGAGTTCATATTGCCTTAAGGATGAAATTTTCCTCGAACAAAAAATTCTATGTCTTGAGCCGAGTCATAAGCGCTACGGATAAGAATATTCGATCTTCTGAACAACGAGGATGCGGAATTGGCTTTCATTAGCATGTTTTTATAATCTGAACGGCGACGAAAAAAAGTAATAATGGCTTCTCTGATTAAACCGTAATAGATAGGGTGAGTATATTTGTCAAATTACGCTAAAGTCGAAAATGCGCTTACTGGTTCTCCCGGGAGTTCGATTAAGCTTAGGGGATGGATACATAGGAAATTCCACGTTGGCAAAAAGATCTTCATTTGGCTGAGGGACTCTACAGGTTATATACAATGCGTCTTAGAAGAGGAAAAAGTTGGCAAAGAAGCCTTTGATAGTTTCGAAAGGGCCAGAAGAGAGAGCAGCGTAGAAGTGGAGGGCGTCTTGAAAGAAGATAGTAGAGCGCCCGGTGGTAAGGAGTTAGAAGTTGTTTCTGGTAGAGTTGTCGGTTACAGTGAAGATTTTCCTATAAAAGGGGGGGAAGGAGTAGAGTTCCTCCTAGACAATAGGCATCTATGGCTAAGAAGCACCCAATTGAATGCAGTAATGAAGATTAAGCACACTATAATAAAGTTGCTTAGAGATTATTACATTAACGATGGCTGGTATGAAACGACGCCTCCTATTCTAACATCGTCTGCCGTAGAAGGTGGCGCAACTCTCTTCAAGGTTGATTACTTCGGTGAACCTGTATTTTTGAGCCAAAGCGCACAGTTCTATTTAGAAGTGCTTATATTCAGTCTGGAGAAGGTTTTCTCAATCACACCTAGCTTCAGGGCTGAGAGGTCTAGAACAAGGAGGCACCTATCGGAGTACTATCACTTCGAAGTAGAGGCGGCTTGGATGGATATGGAGGAGTTGATGAAGGTCACTGAAAGATCTATAGAATACGTTGTCCAGGGAGTTCTGGAGGAAAGGCAAAGAGAGCTTGAGATATTAAAGAGGAATGTCGAATCCCTCAGAAAGGTGAAGGCACCGTTCCCCAGGATAACCTATACTGAGGCGATCGAAATTTTACAAAGAAACGGTGTCTCCATATCCTGGGGAGAGGACTATGGAGCAGACGAGGAAGCAATACTCACGAGATCCTTCGAGCTACCTTTCTTCGTTACCTTTTTCCCAAGAAGCATTAAGCCGTTCTATATGAAGCTAAGTGAGAGTGATGAAAGGGTTGTAAAGGGGTTCGATCTTCTTGCTCCAGAAGGTTATGGTGAAATAATAGGGGGTAGCCAAAGAGAGGATAATTACGATATTCTACTAAGTAGAATTCAAGAACAGGGATATGACCCGAAGGATTATTACTGGTACCTCGATCTACGCAGGTTTGGTTCCGTCCCGCATAGCGGTTATGGTTTAGGAATTGAGAGGATAACTATGTGGGTAGCCGGGCTTGAACATATTAGAGATGCTATACCTTTTCCCAGATTTAGAGACAGGACTAAACCTTAATGGCGTTTTTATTTATTTATCAATTATCAATTGAGTGAATTAGCTTGAAGCTCTGCGTGCTTTTTACCGGTGGAAAAGACTCGATGTTTGCGTTTCATATATCCAAATTAGTTGGCCATGAAATTGAATGCATCTCTGCCGTAAAGCCTAAATCTCCTGATTCCATGTTATACCACTCTCCCGGAATCGAACATTTGAAAATCTACGAAAAAGCGATCGGTTTGCCGCTTTTTCTTTACGAAGGTACGGGAAATGAAGAGCTGGACTTCGAAGAGATGCTTAAAAGTATTAAGCTTGAGTACAATATAGATGGTGTGGCGACAGGAGCAATCGACTCAGATTACCAATTCATCCGTTTTCAGCTAATACTGAGAAGGCTAGGATTAAAGATGTTTGCTCCTCTCTGGCATAAGGACCAAGAAGAATACATGAGAAGGCTCCCTAAATATGGTTTTAAATATATAATAACGAAGATTTCTGCTTTGGGGATTCCGCATAGCTTACTTGGCAAAGAGATAGATGATAAAGCTACAGAGAATATCATTAATCTATCGAAGAAATATGGATTCAACCCAGCCTTTGAGGGAGGAGAAGCGGAAACTATGGTACTAGATGCTCCTTTGATGAGATGCAAAATCGATGTAAAGGGTAATATCATAAAATCTAGTGAGTTCGAATGGTATTACTCTATTTATGATATAAATTGCTTGGAAAAGAGACAAAGTACTATGGAATAACCTTAAAAATCCTTTTGAAGTATTAACGCATGAATAGAAGGGTCAACGAGATGGAACAAGTAGAAGAGAATAAAGAGAAAAACCAGGAAGATATAATAGTAGGTAAACATGTTTATGGTAACTTATACGGCATGGATGAAAGTTTGCTAGAAAATGAAGAATTTCTGCGGAACACTATGATTGAGGCTGCTAAGATTGCCAATGCGACGTTAGTAGAAGTAAAGAGCTGGTCTTTTCCAGGAAAGAAGGGGGGCGTGAGCGTAATAATATTAGTGACAGAAAGCCATTTAGCCCTCCACACATGGAAGGAGTACAACTATGCCACTTTGGATATATACACCTGCGGTGAGCATACAAAGCCAGACGTTGCCTTCGAACATGTTGTAAACGCGCTGAAGCCGAAGAGAGTGGTGAAACACAAAACTCTAAGGCTGAGTAGCTTAGATGAAACACGATCCTTCTGATTTTTTGGTAGTTTACTACCCTCCGTTACCGTGTTTTTTATTTTATAGC
>JAEMPT010000069.1 GCA_022759165.1 Thermoprotei archaeon | reverse complement strand
AATGCTGGAAATAATATTTCATGGAAGAGGAGGTCAGGGGGCTGTTACCTCCTCAGAGATAATGGCCTCCGCAGCAGCTAGGGGGGGCTACGAGGCTCAGGCGTTTTCATTCTTCGGAGCCGAAAGAAGGGGGGCTCCTGTTTTTTCATTCTTAAGAATAGACAATAGAAAGATACTCAAACATGGAATGTTCTTCAAAGCAGATATTCTAGTTGTCCTTGACAAAGGCCTTTTGGGGTTTCCTGACATAAAGAAAGTCACATTAAAGGATGGCGGGAGCCTCATCTTGAACGTTGAACCTGGGCAAGGGAAAAGGTACGCTGAAAACATAAAAAGAGAAGGGAAAACGAAAATCTATTCTGTTAATGCGACCAAAATAGTCTTAAAAGAAGGGCTAGTATTGGCCGGATGGCCCATAGTAAACATGGCAATTCTTGGAGCAGTCATAAAAGCCCTTGGGTTCCCTAGTCTATCCTCCCTTAAGGAAGCAATTTTGGAAAAGTTCGAAGGAGAAGTGGCAGAAAAGAACGTTCGCTCAGCTACCAGAGCATTTGACGAAACGGTTGAAGAGGGTGTGATATGATATGGTCATCACTATGAAATTAGTAAAAACCGAGGACAAACTTCCAATCTCTTATCCTTCGGAAGGTGCAGCAGGAAAGACGGGTACATGGAGACTGGAAAGACCTATCGTTAACAACGAAATGTGTACTCGTTGTTATCTGTGCGAAATCTATTGCCCGGGGAACGTGATAACTGTTGATAAAGAAGGCGCTCACATCGATTATAATTATTGCAAAGGATGTGGCATTTGTGTAAAGGTATGCCCCAAAAATGCTATAAAAATGGAGCCGGAGGAGGAATGAAGGATTGAGTACGTTAGAATTGAAAAAAGAGAAAAAAGTTATGACTGGTAATCATGCCGTAGCTTATGCAGTGAAACTTTCTAAGGCTCAGATAATTTCAGCATATCCAATAACTCCACAGACTTCCATCGTCGAAAAGCTCTCTGAATTCATTGAAAAAGGCGAAATGAATGCTAGAATAATAAAAGTGGAGTCTGAGCACAGCGCGCTTGCGGCGGTATATGGGGCAGCTATAGCGGGTGCTAGAGCGTTCACAGCTACTTCCAGCCATGGGCTACTGTACATGCATGAATGGGTCCACTGGTTCAGCAGAGCAAGGATTCCAGCAGTAATGGCTGTTGTTTCAAGGACTATTGGGCCGCCATGGAATATTTGGCCAGATCACTCGGACTTCATGGACCAGAGAGATAGTGGCTGGATAATGTCGTATGCAATGGACAACCAAGAAGTGTTTGACCTCGTGATACAAGCCTTTAAGGTTAGTGAAGACCCATCCGTTTATCTTCCTGCGATGGTTGGGCTTGAGGGATTTATATTGGGAGGAACTTCGATGCCCGTAGAAATCCCCGAAGAAAATTCCGTTTTAGATTTTTTAGGAGAAAGAAGACAGCCTTACTCCGTGGCCGACGAAATCATATCTGTGGGGAACCTAACTTCACCGGAGGAAACTGAGCAGATCCAAATGGGCATTCAAAATGCCATGGGAAGAGCTAGAGAAGTCATAAAAAAGGTAGATGAAGAATTCGGGAGAGTTTTCGGAAGGAGCTACGGCGGCCTCGCGAGTTGTTACAAGTGCGGAGACGCAAAGTACGTCGTAGTCACAATGGGAGCCTGGAGTGGAGATGCTTTGGGAGCTATTGATTTGTTGAGAGATAATGGGATAGATGCTGGTCTTCTAAGAATAAGATATGTGAGACCATTCCCGATAGAGGAAGTGAGAGAAGCTCTATCGAACGCAAGGCTAGGAATCGTTTTCGATAGGAGTTTAAGCTTTGGAGGTTTCGGCCAACTTTACTCCGATATAGCGTCAAGCATAATCGGTTCAGGTACTAAAAAGAATCTCGTCAACGTCATATCAGGGCTAGGTGGAGTTAATATATCCTCGGATGATTTCGTTCAAGCTATAAAATCCATAATTGAATCGTATGAGTCAGAAGGTTACGTACATCCTTTCCTATGGTATCATCAAGGCGAGGTGATGAAATATCAGCACATCAAGACCTAAAGTCTTAGGTAATTACAGGAACTTCATCCTCCCGGGGGATGCTTCCTGCCCGGGATGTCCTATCCCTATAGGATTAAAGATCGTGTCAAGCGCTACAGATGGAAAAGGGATTCTTGTAGTTCCAGCGTGTTGTACTTCAGTTGTTGTTGGCACTGCGCCAAAAACATCTATGCGGATGCCAATCGTACATGTTCCTTTTGCTAGCGCGGCTGCAGTTGCATCCGGGTTAAGGGAAGCTCTTCTTGTGAGAGGTTTGGAGGATAAACAGGTAATTGTGTGGGCAGGAGACGGCGGCACAGCCGATATAGGAATGGCTTCATTGAGTGGTGCAGCTGAAAAGAATGCCGACATAATATACATCATGTATGATAACGAAGCATATATGAACACAGGTATTCAAAGGAGCAGTTCGACTCCAAGGGGAGCTTGGACAACGACGACCCCGATAATGGGTAAAACAGAACCAAAAAAGGATGTTTCGAGGATAATGATATCTCATGATGTGCCCTATGTCGCTACAGCAAGCATAGCATATCCACACGATTTCTACAACAAGCTCCAAACATCTCTGAAGATCAGGGGGTTCAGATTCATACAGCTCCATTCCCCCTGCCCAGTTGGGTGGAGATTCGACGATTCGCTAACCGTAGATGTTGCGAGAATGGCCGTGGAGACCGGCATGTGGATTCTTTACGAATACAAGAATGGTGTCATTGAAATATCTAACCCAAGCAGGTATTTGATACAACAGAACAAGTTCAAGCCAATTGAAGAATACATCAAAATCCAGGGAAGGTTTGCTTCAGTAGACGAAAATACATTAAAGGGTCTCTACGAATATAGGAATCGTAACATAGAATTCCTCAATAAATTAGCAAAGTGAGATCAAACCCTTAATAAGAGTAGAGTTCATCTGCAGATATACTACGGTTAACTTACAAAATATCAAATTTTTCTCTATTTAGACAGGTTCTCCTGAAACATTTCCTCTACAATGATTTTATCTGCCATCCCTCTACCGATAGCTACTTGTACTTGTCTGACTTCCACAATAACTGGGCCTATTGAGTTTCTGATTACCTTAATTTCTGTCCCTGGGATGATGCCTAGACGGATTAGCTTGTCTCTTAAGACTTTCCCTCCATCTATATTCACGACCCTAACGGATTCGCCTGGCTTTATTTCAGTTAGCTTCTTCATCCTTATACTCACCTTCCAAAAGCTTAAAAGAATCTTCTACGCTTATTTCAGTTCTAGACCCAGTTTCCCTGTCAACTAGAGTGACGCTACCCGAAGACATCTCCTTCTTTCCCACATATATCGCGTACTTATAATTCAGGGCATTCATTCTCTTTTTTTGCTTTTCCAGCGACCTTCTCATAATATCGATTTCAGCCATGATGCCCCTTTTTCTCAGTTCAAGCAAGTATCTCCAACTGAACATGAACGCCTCTTCGTCTATCACTATGATATACGCGCCTGGGATACTCTTTCCAAGATTTAGTATACCTCTCTCGATCATCACATCTATAATCCTTTCAATACCAAGGCTTCCTCCTGTAGCAGGTACCGCTTCTCCTTTAAATAAAGATATCAAGCTATCGTATCTTCCCCCACCTGACACTGAACCAGGGCTACCTTTGGTCAGAACAGCCTCAAATATTATCCCTGTGTAGTAATCTAATCCCCTTACGAGGCTAAAATCAAACAAAATCTTATCTTTTCTGTAAGCCAAGGATGAGAGCGCTTCAAAAATTGGTTTGTATTGGTTAGCCTCGCTCCCATACAGCCTAATAAGCGTTTCACCAACTTCTTCAAGCTTTAGCCTTTCGAACTTCACCATAAGCTCGTCTATTTGAGCCTCCGACATGCCGATTCTCAGTAGCTCTTTTTTAACCCCTTCTTCGCCAATTTTGTCAAGCTTATCTATTGTCCTGAGTATGCTTAATGAAAGCCCTCCAAACTTTTTCTCAATGAAGTCTCTGAGTAGTCCTCGATGATTAACCTTGATTATGTAGTCATCTAACCCAAGCTCTTCGAGAGCCATCGCTATTGTATTAATTATCTCCGCATCTGCCTCGATATGTGGAGAACCAACCGTATCGATATCGGCTTGAAGAAATTCTCGATATCTGCCTTTTTGAGGCTCTTCGTGCCTCCACACTAAAGATATTTGATGCCTTTTAAAAGGCAACTGAATTTCTGGATGTTGAGCAATGTATCGTGCTAAAGGCACGGTCAAGTCATACCTTAGAGCATAATCCTTTTCGCTAAACGGGTCTTTAAACCTCCATATCAGCCTTTCCTCTGCTTCAGGTCCGTATTTACCGGCTAACGTTTCCCAATATTCGAGGGATGGAGTGTCCATTGGGGGAAAACCTGCTCTTTCAAAAACCTTCCTTACCTTGTTTATTACTTCTATTCTTGCCCTCATGACTTCTGGAGGAAAATCCCTAAACCCTCTTGGAATTTCCGCCTTACGCATTGCTTTTGACCCTTATTCTGAAGATTTAATCTCAAATTTAATAAATTGCACTACATATTATGCGTGGAATATATATTTACAGCTAAGCTCATAATGTTTGTCAAGGTATTGATTTAGTATTGGCGATTTAAAAGCCTCTTTGCCTTACGAACAAGGACTTCTGATATCTAAAAATATTTCTCTTGCTCGATTTTTCATAAACTGACATCTTTCTTTGCCATAAAGAGTTTAGGTCTTTCAGTTGTAAAAAAGGTCCCCCCGCCGGGCATCGAACCCGGGACCTGCCGGTATCGGCGAGGCCTTGGGGGGCCGTCTCACTACAGCCGGCCGCTCTACCGCTGAGCTACGGGGGGATGCCTTTTACAAGGCATGCGGCATTTTACTTTTAATCTAAAAGCGCCTTTTTTATTTTTCGTTAGGCGTCTCCTGAAGATACCCAATCTTAATTAATCTAAAGAAGAGCACAAGCCATTGGTCAAATATACTGCAAGAAAGGTAAAAAACCAAATAAATGTGAGGAACCAACGAACCGTTTTAGGATAAACCTTCACCCTTTAGAACAAGGAAAAAGTCAGCATCGCCCCTATATAATAGTTTTCAATCGAGGATCTTAATCGTCCACATACAAGATAATGAAAGTCATTGAGTACCGCTTCAGATTCTTCGTTTTAATACTTTTAATCACCTTCTCTGAAAGTCAAGGCATTCAGATCGAATAGATCATCTTTAAGGGTTAACCCGGATTATACAATTCTTTGTTTAGAAAAGGAACCAGCGACATCATGACAGCATAATAGGTGAGAACCTCTCTGCTAATCTTACCTGCTGTCAAAATTCCAATTATGCCGATACCTTCTCCGATGTTTTTGGTTAGGAAGTACGAGTCAGCTATTTGTTCTAATTCACTGTATTTACCATTGATGAGATTTTTGACAAATTTCTGCGGTAAAGCAAAAGCGGGAGAAAATCCAAAAGAGCCATTATTTTCTCTATCGAGAATAAAGGACGCTACAATATTATAGTAATCTTCATTGATTTTTATAATGCCAGCTTCAACGCCGACACCAAAGTCACAACCAGATTCAAATTTAAGAGCCAATTCTGCTCTTGTTTTCGCTCCTTTCATTGTTTCGTCTATTCCTATAGGTTGAGGACCTACTGAATTTGAAACTTCTATACCTGTTATCTTTAAATCTTTAAAGAATTCAGAAAAAGCGCGCCCAATTCCCTTTAATTTGCTTGGATTTTTAGTCCCACAACAGACATTTAACATATGTTCATCCCACACAATATTTTTATCACTGAAGGCCTTACCTTTTCAATGTGGATGTGTTGAGATTTTGTATGTCCCTATATGTTGTTATCGATAAGCGTTAGTGGAATAGATATGTCTATAGTCAATGAATTTGCTGCTCTTAACTGTAAAATGAATTTTCGGTCTGTGTCCGTGTCATTTCTATTCTATCCAATCACTTTTTTGCAAATAATGAAAATGAATTTAATTCAGAACAGTTATGTAAAACTTTTTGAGGTTAAGGACGGAAATCCATTTCTAATGAAAGTGATGGATAGCCCTTATAGAAATGCTTTTATAGGTATCAAAAAATGTTGAAGGACTTGAAACTTGAAGGCAAGGAATTAGTTTCCTCTAAAGCTCTTCATATGGGAACAACCAGTTATGCTATATATCAACGCTCTTGCCCTTAGAGCCTGTGGACAGGAATCTCAGGAATCCTCATCGCGTGGTGAGAATGCCCCCCTAAGAGTTGGTAGTTCACGGTATTAAAGCTAAATAATGTTAATAATCAGTCAAATCGGCAACAACAAATCTTTATATCTTCGCAGGAAGATAATCTAAAACTGACCCCGCCAGTCTCACGTCCGCAGAGATGCCGGGGGGCAGATGAAGATGAAGCTGGAACGGTAAGGCGGGGGAAATACTTCTAAGGTTATTTTACTTAAAAATCAAATTTTGATTTCCTTCAAGAACAGGGGTAAGTGTAAAAAAATCCTTTGGATACTTAAATCATGCCTATCATAATTGATCAATTTATAGTCGTCTCTAATTTCGGTCCCGTTGAGATTTCTAAATATTTTGTATAATATATAGTAAAAATAGCTCGAATGAAATACCTTAGCAATGGGCATTTGCTTTCTTAGTATCGAAGCGACCTTTTCTGTCCCATATCTAATTTCCGCTATAGCGTCTGAACAACTATTTGAGTTTTTATAAGTAAAGCTGCTAACTATGGGATATATTCCCCCTCCCGTAAGTGGTTTTTGTAAGCCAAATGCATCACCCACAAAAGTAAGATTTTTCTTCAACTGTCTTTTGAGTATAGGCCCCTCACCGATCCATCCGCCATAACTTTCGATTTTTTTTGCATTAGAAATACCATACTTCTTGAGAACAACATCGATGGCCCTCAATGAGGTCTTTGGCTCAGAGGTGCCCAATCCTACGATAATTTCTTCATCGGAGATGGGGAAAATCCAATAAAAGAAACCCGGTGCTAGTGTTGGGTGAAACCCTATATTTATGCCTTCTAAATCGTTGCGCGCCTTATAAACTATATTTATACCAAAAACCTTCTTAGCACTATCGCCACCTTTGTAGACCTTTTTAAAAATTTCCCGTCTAATCCCTTCTGCTACTACTATATGGTCATATCTTGTCGTTAAGCCTCCGGCAACAATGGTAGAATCTCTACCTAAAATTGCCTTCGTATGCCAAAAAAATCTCCCTCCTAAGCCGAGAATCGCTTCAGCTAGCCTCTCCTCTATACAAACTCTATCTAAATGCACAATCTTAGAAGATGTATGTAACGTTATATTACCACTACCGGGTATTTCTAAATTAATCTTATTGAAAAAGGCATCGGAACACTTATTAGCAAGCCGACCCAGCATCTTCATCGTTTGCTCTGAAACAAGACCAGTACAATGCTTTGGGTATCCAGGTCTATCATGTTCTTCATATATATCTACTTCACATCCAGCATAAAGAAGATTCAATGAAGAAAAAAGACCTGCTAGACCTCCTCCGATTACCCCGACTCTCAAAGCTCATCCTTTAGATAGCTTTTAAGCTTCTATGTATAGTTACCTTCTTCGATAAGCTATCCAGGGCGACCCAATCTTCGAAGCTCAAGCTCCAACCAGAAGCTCCTGAGTTTTCCGCCACCTGCTCTGGACTCTTTGCTCCTGGTATCACTATGACATTATCATAAGACGTAAGAAGCCAATTCAATGCTACCTGGGCAGGCGTTTTTGAATATTTTGAGGCTATTTCCTTTAATTTCTCTATTACGGGCAAAATTTCCTTAAAGTTTTGAGGTATGAATGTAGGCTCCCCCGCTCTCACATCAGTGAACTTCGGTAAGTTTTCAAGGTTGTATTTACCGCTGAGGGCCCCCTTCGCGAGCGGGCTCCACGCTATTAGATTCATCCCAGCCTCTAGTGTGTATGGTATTATTTCTTTTTCAGCCTCTCTCTCTATCAAGTTGTATCTAACCTGTTCACTAACTATTTCTTCTCTAGAAAGGCAACTATTTGCTTCGTCCAAGAGGATAGGTGGGAAATTACTTACACCTATATAATCTATCAGCCCCATACTTACAAGCTTTTCCAATGCTCTCATATATTCACAGGTAGGTATGTTGTTCCAAACAGGGGGCCAGTGGATTTGCATCAAATCTATGTGGTCTGTCTGTAGTCTCCTCAAACTTCCAAGCGTAGCTAATATAACATCATGTTCGGCTAGAAATTCTCCAGGAATCTTAGTAGCTATCATGAAATTATCTCTAGCTCCTAGCTCTTTGAGCGACTTACCAATGAACTCCTCGCTCTTCCCCCAACCGTATGCGATCGCTGTGTCTATGAAATTTACCCCGTTCACCATAGCGGATGATATTATTTTTTTAGCGTTTTCATAGTCCAGCATTCCCCATGACTCGCTGAACTGCCATGCTCCTAAACCTACCTCGCTAATTTTTTCACCCGTAGTTCCTAGAATTCTATACTCCACTGTTTATCCCTGGCTTTATTGTTCTGCTAAACATATTTTAATTATATGCTTTAAATTTCTCCCGGAAAATTTATAACTGAAAATCTCACTGTCCACGGTGAGGAAGGTGAGAAAAGTTTTTGCCTATACTGGGTTAGAAATCTTAGAGGATGTTCCTCTTTGCAGAATGCAAGCATAAACATAGCCCATGCCTTAATGAGCTCTGCGGGATAGGGGAGGAGCAGTGAGCCCCCCGAACCAGCAAATGAGGCTGGAGGCGAAAAGCCCCAGCTAAACGCTGGAAGCCTCGTCCTTCAGGACGGGGTAGCTCACAATAGAATGATGATGTTAAGACTCCTGAGCGAAAGCAGTGATGA